>NZ_BAABDO010000096.1:0-25347 GCF_039539665.1 Actinomadura keratinilytica | reverse complement strand
GCCCGCCGGAGCAGCCGCTGCCGCCGGAACCGCAGCACGGCCCCGACCGGCCGCCGGTGCCCGAGCCGCACGCCGCCGATCCCGCGCAGGGCGCGGCGCCGCGGCCCGCCGAGCCTCCGCAGGCGGCGGGAGCCACGCAGGTCACCTCCCCGATGGGCCTGCCGCCCGCGCCGGAGCCGCCCCAGCAGCCCGGCCCGCGGCCCGTCGAACCGGTGTCCGCCGCCGGGGCGCCCGGCCCCGAGCCGGCGCCCGAACACCGCCCGCGGCACTCGGCCGGCGAACCGGAGTTCGAGCCGGGCAACCGCATCGACCAGGAGCTGTACGAGGCGGTGCAGAGCGGCGACTCCGACGCGTTCCTGCGCGTGCTGCTGGCCGCCAACGTCCTGGTGCCGATCCCGCAGGACGCGCCGCTGGAGGTCACGCCCGTCCAGCGCGACTTCCGCTGGGAGGCGGCGCTGCGCGGGCCGTCCGCCGTGCAGGTGTTCACCTCGCTGGTGCGGCTGCGGGAGGTGCTGCCGGAGTCGCGGTTCGTGTACGCCGACTTCCGCGAGCTCATCGCCGCCTGGCCGCGGGACGACTGGGCCATGCTGCTCAACCCGGGCACCCGGATCGGCGCTTCGCTGACCGGCGACCAGGTCCGGTCGCTCAGCGAGTGGGCCGTGCGCGTCGGGCTCGTCCAGCCGCGTCCCGAGCCCTCGGCGCCGCCCGCCGCCGGCCCGCTCGACACGGCTCCGCAGTCCTTCGCCTCGCCCCCCGACGCGCCGCCGCAGCCGCAGCAGCCGGAGGCCGCCGCCGAACCGGAGCCGGAACCGCAGCCGCAGCCCTACGCGCAGGCGGCCCGTCCGGCGGTGCCCGAACCCGACCCCGAGCGGACCGCGCAGCCCGTCATCATGCAGAAGGTCGTCCCGCACGGCCACGTCGGCTGGTACCTGGAGCAGGGATACGACCGGGTGGGCGGCTTCGTGCATCCCACCGTGGACGTCGCCGAACTGCAGACGCCGATGCAGCTGTACGAGGCGCTGGGCCTGCTGTACGAGGGGTCGCCGTTCAGTCCGGGCGACGAGGGCGTGTACGTCATCCGCTGGCCGGCCTACTGCCCCGACCTCTACCGCATCCCGTTCGGCGGGCAGACGGAGGAGGAACTGGCCGCCTGGGGCGACTCCGGCTGGGTCATCGAACGGGCGCCGTTCCTCGGCGGCGGGTTCGCGCCGGGCAGCGCGGGCTCGATCCGCGAGTACAAGGTGGACAGCGTGCGCCTTCCCTACGGCGCGGAGATGTACTACCTGGGCATGGACAGATCCGAGCGGTTCGTCGCCATGTACGACCCGGACCAGCTGGCATGGCTGCGGCCCGAGCCCCTGCAGGACGACGGCGCCGGGCCGGACGGCCGCGGCGGCGACCGGACGGAGGCGCCCCGATGATCCGGGACGGATACGTCGCCCGCTGGCTGGGCCGCGAGTTCGAGGCGGTGCCGGGCGCCGACGGCGACGTCCGGCTCTACACGCCCGAACCCACCGACGGGTTCGAGGAGCTGCGGCCGGGCCGGTACCGGCGCGTGGTGCCGGCCTCGGAGATCGAGGACCTGCGGTACGTGCGCACCGTGTGCACGTGGCGCGGCGAGCCGTTCATCGTGGTCGGCGAGCACGAGTCGTGGTTGCGCGTGGAGTACGCGGGCGGCCGCGCGCCGGTCGCCGAACGGCTCGGCCTGGACCGCGTCGACCACGGCGTGTGGCAGGCGTGGGCGCCCCGCCACGAAGTCCTCGACGTGCGCGAGGAACTCGTCTGACCTCGCGGTAGTCCGAGTAGTAGGCAAGCCGCGCCGGGGTGCCGCAGCGAAATGAAATCACGGGCATCGGGGTTGATTTGGATCGCCGATCCGTGTTCGCATGATGCGGAATACGCGCTTGGGGTGAGCGCTGCCCCGGCGTCACGGCGGTCAACGACGACTAACCGACGGAGGTGCGGGAGCGGTGCTCTCCCGATCGGCAGGTAGTCCGCTCGTCCTGGGGCTCGCCGCCGCGGCCATCCTCGCCGTCGGCGCGACCCCGGTCCTCGCCGCCGACGACGCTCCGGAACTTGCAGTGAAAATCACCGCGTCCCCCGGCACGACGGCGGAGGCGGGCGAGTTCGTCACGCTCAGCGTGACCGTGATGCCGGCGAACGAGGAGGCGCAGGACCTCAAGGACGTCACGGTCTCGTCCGTCACCCGCACACCGGAGGACAACACGATCCTCGAACCGGAGTGCCCCCCGGCAGACTGCACGATCGAGGTCGGCGATGAGAAGCCGACCACGGTCGCCAAGGTGACGGCCAAGAAGAGCATCACCGAGAAGACCGATGTCGACGTGGTGGTGCAGATCGACTACCCGGATGTCGGGGGCAAGGCTGATGAAACGGAGCAGGTGACGCTGACCTTCACCCCGTCTTCGGAGCCGTCGCCCAGTCCTAGCCCCACGCCCACCCCGACGCCCACGAAGTCGCCGACCGCGTCGCCGGGTAAGGGGAAGAAGCCCTCCGGCAACGAGGACAGCAAGGACAAGGACGACGACAACGACAACGACAGCGGGTCCGACTCGGGGTCCGGGTCCAGCTCGGGGTCCGGCTCCGGGTCCAGTGGGAGCAGCGGGAGCAACTCGTCCGGGTCGAGCTACACGCCGCCGTCGCCCAACGCGTCGTTCACGCCGCCCGCGAGCCCGGGGGTGTCGCTGCCGTCGATCGCTCCGCCGAGCCCCTCGGTCGCACCGGGGCAGTCGTCGCCGACGCCCGAGAGCAGGCTGCGCAACAACAAGGCGCCCGTCGCGCAGGACCTGACGTTCGAGCAGATGGCGAGCACGCAGGTGGCGTGGCTGGCCGCGCTGCTGGCCGCGTTCTCCGTGCTGCTGACGCAGCTGCGGCTGGGACGGCGCCGCGCCGCCGGCGCGGCCGCGGTCGTCAGGGGATCGGCGGCGCCGAAGCGCTCGAAGGGCGCCCACCGCAGGCCCCGCCGGGGCGTCTTCGGCAAGTGACGACGCCGCACGGAGGCGGTGCCGCGGGCCCGTCGCCGTTCAGCGCATGAGGGCGTGGCAGGCGATGGCCGCGGCGGCGACCACGTTGAGCGAGTCGACGCCGTTGTCCATGGCGGCGGGGCTCATGGGGATGCAGACGGGCTGGTCGGCCTCGTCCAGCCAGCGTGACGACAGCCCGTCGCCCTCCGAGCCGAGCATGAGCGCGACCCGGTCGGCCCGGTGCCGCGCGGCGGCGGACAGCGCCTTGTCGAGGGGGACGGCCGACTGGTCGGGGGTGAGCGCGAGCAGGGTGAAGCCCGCCGCGCGCAGCTCCGCCAGGCCGTCGCGCCAGGACGTCATGCGGGCGTAGGGGATGGCGAACACCGCCCCCATCGACACCTTCACGGACCGCCGGTAGAGCGGGTCGGCGCAGCGCGGCGACAGCACCACGGCGTCCACGCCGAGCGCGGCGGCGCAGCGGAAGATGGACCCGACGTTGGCGTGGTCGACCAGGTCCTCCAGCACCAGGACGCGGCGGGCGCCGGTCAGCAGGTCGGCCACGGCGGGCAGGGGCAGCCGCCGCATCGAGGCCAGGGCGCCGCGGTGGACGGGGAAGCCCGCGATGGCCTCGACGGTGGCGTCGTCCGCCACGTACACGGGCGCGTCGGTGCGTTCCAGCACGTCGGCGAGCGGCTCCACCCAGCGCTCGGCCATCAGGAACGAGCGCGCCGGGTATCCGGTGCCGACGGCCCGGCGGATGACCTTCTCGCCCTCGGCGATGAACAGCCCGTGCTCGGCCTCCAGGCTCTTGCGCAGGTTGACGTCGCGCAGCCGCACGTAGTCGGCCAGCCGCGGGTCGGCGGGATCGGAGACGGTGACGAACCGGGCCATGTCCCAATTCTGCCGCCTCCGCGCGACGGCGCCGTCACGCACCGCTCCCGCACCGCCGCCCCCGGACCCCGCGGCCGACCGGATACGGCCATCCCGGTCGGCCGGATCAGGTCACCGCCGCCGGCGTCCGCGGCGTCCGAAGACGGCCGACGCGTCCGGCGCCTAAGGGAGCCGGATCTCGGCGTAGACGGCCCGGTGGTCGCTGCCGGGCAGGTCGTGCACGGCGACGCGGCGGACGGCGCACCGCCGGTCCACCAGCACGTGGTCGATGGCCAGCGGGGGACGCGACGAGCCAAGCCCCCAGGTCGGGACGAGCCCGGCGCCGACCCGGTCCGCGGCGTCGGCATAGCCGCGTTCGATGAGGCGGCGCAGCGAGGCATGGTCGAGCGTGGCGTTGAAGTCGCCCGCGAGGATCCGCACCGCATCCGTCCCGCCGGACCGCGCCGCGGCCGCGGCGGCGGGCAGTTCGGCGAGGTCGTGGCGCCACTGGCGGAACGCGGCGGCGGTCAGGGGCGGCACCGGATGCACGGCGGTGACCGTGGCACGGCGGCCGCCGGGGAGGGCGACCTCGGCCTGCGGGGTGGCCGTCGACATGCCCGAAGGCGACTGCAGTGCCCGCAGCGGATGGCGCGCGTAGAGGCCGGTACCGGAACCGCCCGGTCGGGCGTCCACCGCGGCGTGGGGCAGCAGGCGTGTCAGCCCGGCCCGGTCCAGGCGGTCGCGCGCCTCGGGCGTGAGTTCCTGCAGGCTGAGCACGTCGACGCCGGAGCGGCGGACGAGGTCGACGATCCGGGCGGGGTCGGCCCGGCCGAGCAGCAGGTTGGCGGTCAGCACCCGGACGACCGGCCCACGGGCGGCGGGGTCGCCGCCGCCCACGGCGCGCGGCAGCACGGCCAGTGCCAGGGCGGCCGCGACGACGGTCGCCGCGAGCGCCGCCCACCAGCGGCGCAGCACCAGCGCGACCAGCACCGGCAGCGGTGCGGCCGCCGCCGCGTACGGGGTGAAGGCCAGCAGCTGGGAGGACGGCGCGCCCAGACCGGGGAGCCGGTCGCCCCCGGCGTAACGGAGCGCGGCCCACAGCCCCCACGCGGTGACGCCCGCCCAGGCCGCGACGGCGCCCGCGCGGCCGACGATGTTCGGCGACGGCGCCGGCCGCCGCATGCTCGACTCGCCCAACGATCCCCCGATGGCCGTCCCTGCCGACAGTGCCCCCGCACTGGGGACGATCCGGGTCGCGATCGGGTTGCCGGTGCCCGGTATCGGGCCGGACGCGCATGGTGACCGTCCGGCCGAAGCGACGACAGCCAACCGGCCGTACGCTCATGACCTGCGAATGTAACAATAATGAACCTTTTGTAACCTCCCCCTCGTACTACTACAGTGCCGGGGAACATCGGTGGGTTTCTGGTGAATCGAGGACAGCCGTGACCGGACGTCATCACAGTGATCTCCCCGAGGAGCCTCGGGGCGACGATGGGATCGACCCGTCCAGGCCGGTCTTCGGTCCGGCGAACGACGGTTCCGCCGACTGGTTCGCGCCGCGTCCGCAGCAGGCACCGCAGGCAGGGCCGGGCGGGCCGCCCGGCGACCCGGCCGCCGGTGCGGCGCCGGGAGCCTCCGCGGGCGGCGCGGAGACCCCCGACTGGTTCACCCCGCGGCGGTCCGGTGAGCAGCCGGTGTTCGGCGCCGGCGGCTTCGGCGGCGCCTCCGACGCGGGCGGTTACGGGCTCGGGCGGTCGTCGGCGTCCTCCGACACCTACGGCTTCCCGGCACCGGAACCGCAGGCGGGGTCAGGCGGCGGGCACGCGTCACCCACCGGCGCGCAGCCGCCCGCCGCGGCCCCGGGGTACGGGCGGTACGAGTCCATCCGCAGTTCGGACGGCGGTCCGACCGGCTACCCGGGCGGCGGTTCCGGCTCCGGCGGCTACGGCTCCTCCGGTTCGGGCGGCTACGGCTCCTCCGGTTCCGGCGGTTACGCTTCCGGCGGCTACGGCGGCAGCGGCTCCGGCGGCCATGCGAGCAGCGGCCCGAGCGGCCCCGGCGGCCCCAGCCCCGGCGGCCCCGGTGCTCCCGGCGGCGGGTCCGGCGGTGACAGCGGCGGCGGTTCGGGCGGCTACGGCGGCGAGTACGACGGCAGGCGGCGCAAGAAGCGGCGCAGCGCCGGCGCGCTGATCGGGCCGATGGCCGGGGCGGTCGGGCTGGCGCTGCTGCTCGGCGTCGGCGTGTACGCGTTCGCGGAGATCAGCGGCGGCTGCGACGACGGCGACGCGCTCGTGCTGGACGTGGCGGTGTCCGCCGACATCCAGCCCGCCGTGGTGAAGGCCGCGCAGCGCTTCAACGACGCCCGGCACAAGGTGGACGGCAAGTGCGCGCAGGCCAGGGTCGCCAAGGCCGAGCCCTCGTCGGTCACTCCGCTGCTGTCGGGGCAGGCGGTGCCGACGGCCACCAACCGGCGCCCCGACGTGTGGATCCCCGACACCTCGCTGTGGACGTCGCTGGTCCGCTCGTCCGACAAGGGCAAGGACGCCGTCCCGGCGACGGCGGGCACCTCGCTGGCCAGCAGCCCGGTCGTGGTGGGCATGCCGCGCACACTGGCGACCAAGCTGCGCAGGCAGGGCATCACCGCCAACCCGTCGTGGGACAACCTGCTGAACGCCGCGGGCGGCACGCCCGGCGGCGCGGTGACCAAGAACCAGGTGATCCCGGCCGGCACGGTGCGGCTGCTGGTGCCGGACCCGACGCGCAACGGCGCCGGGATGGGCGCCCTGATGGTGACCAGCACGCTGCTGACCAACGACCCCAACCGCGACTCGATCTTCACCGGGATCGTCCGCACGGTGCGCGAGAGCATGGTGCCGACCGTGCAGGCGCAGTTCACCCGGTTCCGCAAGGGCGGCACCGGCCGGCAGCCGATCTCGCTGTCGTCCGAGCAGGCCCTGTACGCCTTCAACCGGACGGGCCCCGCCGAGCCCGCGGTGGCGATGTACCCGGTCGAGGGCACGCTGTCGCTGGACTACCCGTTCACCGTCGTCACCGGCGACGCCGCCGAGCGCAAGGCCGCGCGGCTGCTGGAGCGGGAGCTGACCGGCGCGGAGTCCCGCAAGGAGATGCAGGCGCTGGGCTTTCGCACTCCGGACGGCAAGGCGCCCGCCGGGTTCGGGTCGAGCGTCGGGACGAGCACGGCGCGTCCCCGCAAGCTGCCCACGCCGAAGGACTCGGAGGTGGCGCGGGTCATGCAGGCGTGGTCGAAGCTGACGCTGGGCCTGCGCATCCTCACCGTCATCGACGTGTCGGGCTCGATGGCCGAGAAGGTCGGCGACAACACCACCCGGCTGCAGGCCGTCGCGCAGCTGTCGCAGGGCGGGCTGAGCATGATGTCCGACGACACCGAGCTCGGCACGTGGGTGTTCTCCACCAACCTCAACGGGAAACAGGACTGGCGGGAGATCGTCTCGCTCGGCCCGCTCGGCGAGCGGGTGGGCTCCAGCACCCGCCGCAACCTGGTGCTGTCGAACCTGGGGCGGATCCAGCCGCGCGGCGACACCGGCCTGTACGACACGGTGCTGGCCGCGTACAAGATGATGAACGAGACCTACAAGCCCGAGTTCGGCAACTCGATCCTGCTGCTGACCGACGGCAAGAACGACGACAGCGACGGGCCCACGCTGAAGCAGACCCTGTCCCGGCTGAAGTCGATGATCGATCCGAACAAGCCGATCCAGGTCAACATGATCGGCTTCGGGCCGGGCACCGACCGCAACGAGCTGGAGCAGATCGCCTCGCTCACCAACGGCGACGTCGAGGTGGCGCAGACTCCGCAGGAGATTTCCAAGATCTTCCTGAAGATGCTGTCGCGCCGCATCTCCGACTGAACCCGGGGGCGACGTGCGACGCCCGGCGGACGGACGAGGTTCCGTCCGCCGGGCGTCCGGCTTTTCGGGGCGCCGCGCCGCGGTCTTTCGCCCGGGCCGGCCCGCGCGGGAGAGGCGTCACCGCACGTCAGAGGACGTCCGGAGCGGCTGGGACGGGGGCGCGGACCCGAGCCGGAAGGGACCGGACGGATTTTTCGAGATTTGTTCGTCGGAGGTGTCAACCGGGGGCGGGGGTCGGCCGTCATCTATACGGAGGCCCGACGGGGAGCGGGGCCGTCGGGCCTCCAACCTTCCCCCCGTGTCCCGTGGCGGGGCCGGGCCCATGAGGTTCCGGAGGAGAGCACGGCACGGCTCGCAAAGAGAGCAGTCACGGACCGTCCGGTGGTCGCGGTGCCGACGTCTCAGTTCGCGGGAGGATGCGTGTCCCCTTGGCCCAGTCTCGATCGCGGGGACGATCTCAGGCTCGCCCGGTTCCTGGCCGCCGACGACGGCGCCCCCGAGGACGACACCCCTGGGGACGGCGCCGCGGACGGCCCGCGCCCCCTTGACCCGATCGAGTCCCTCGCGCGGGTGGTCGACCGCTACGCGGCGCGCCTCTACGACTACGCCCACGCGCTGGTGCGCGACCAGGAGACGGCCGCGCGGGCACTGCACGACGTCTTCCTGCAGGCGTATGCGCACGCCGGGGTGCTGCGCGAGCCGGTCAGGTTCCGGTCCTGGCTGTACGCCCTGGTCCGCAACGAGTGCCTGCGCCGCCGCGCCCAACCGGACTTCCCCGCCGAGCGCCGCGAGGCGCCCGAGGTGGAGGACGTGTTCCTGGACGCGCCGGAGCGGGCGCAGCGCTTCGAAAGCCGCCGGCTGGTGCACGGCGCGCTGGCGGGCCTGCGCGGCGCCGAACGCGAGGCGCTCGACCTGCAGCTGCGGCACGGCCTGGAGGCGGCGGAGGTCGGCGCGGTGCTGGGCATGGACGCCCGGCAGGCCGCCGACCTGACCGGCGCGGCGCGGCAGCGGCTGGACGACGCCCTGGCCGCCGCCGTGGTCGCCCGCGAGGGGCGGGAGGCGTGCCCGCAGGCGGCGGAGCTGACCGCGGACGCCGATCCGGAGCGGCATCCGGCGCCCGCCCTGGCCCGCCGGCTGCTGAAGCACATCTCGCACTGCGCGACGTGCACCGAGCTGCGCTACCGGCGGGTGTCGACGGTGCGGCTGCTGCAGGTGCTGCCGGTGGCGCTGCTGCCGTCGGAGCTGCCGTCCCGGGTCATGGCGACCGCGACCGCGCCGGGGTCGGCCGACGCCCTGGCCGCGGCGGCCGAGCGCGCCGAGCCGTTCGACGCCCGGGGCTGGCCGGTGCCGGTGGCGCGGCTCCGGGGACTCGCCGCGCACGGCCGGGGTCCGGTGCCCGGGCCGCTGCCGGTCGCGGCCGCGGCGGTGGGGCTGCTGCTGATCGTGACGGGCGCGTTCATCCTGCTGCCGCTCGAATCCGGCCAGCGCACCGGGGCGGTCCCCGGGAGCACCCGCGCGGCGCCGGACCCGTCCGCGTCCGGCGCGTCCGCCGAGCCGTCGGCCGAGCCTTCGGACGAGCCGTCGTCGAGGTCGCCGTCGCCCGAGCCGTCCGCGACGCCCACCACGCGCTCGCCCGGCCCGTCGCGGTCGTCGGCGAGCCCGACGCCGCGGACGTCGGCGGGGCCGTCGCGCCGCACGCCCTCGCCCACCCGCGCGGCGGCCGGGCGCCTGGCGGTCGCCGACTGCGCGATCCCCGCGGGGCAGCTGTCGTGCCCGGTGCCGGTGCGGGCGATGGGCGGCCCCGTGGCCTGGGCGGTCATCGGCACGTCGGGAGGGGTGAGCGCCTCCGGCGGCGGGCGGCTGCTGGGCGGCGGCAAGGCGAGCGTGACCGCGTCGCGCCCGTCCGACTGCCCGCCCGGGACCCACTCGGGCAGCGTGCGGTTCGCCCCCTCGGGCACGGCCACCGTGACCTGGACCTGCCCGGAGGTCCCGGAGGACGACTCCCCGGCCGGCGGCGCCCCCGCCGTGGAGGGCTGAGGAGGCGTTCTCCGGCGGTCCCGCACGCGTGCCGGAACCATCATCGGCGCCGTGACGAGACTCAGATCACAGCACGTCCGAAAACCGCCCGCCCACGTGGCGAAATGACCACGGAGCGTGCCGTCTTGCGGTCTCTTCGGTCCCGTATGGATCTGAAATCTCCCGAATTTGATGGCAGGATCTGGCACCCAGAGTCGGCCGACCGGCGTCGGGGCTCGCTTGCGGGGATGTTCGGATCATCGAGCACGGGAGGATCGTCGTGGCCGCTGGGCCTGCACAGGGGCGCTTCGATGACCCCCGGCTGGCGGAATCACTGCGGGTCGGGGACGTCATCGCGCTGTCGGAGGTGTACGACGCCTACGCGCCCCTGCTGTTCGACTACTGCCACGGTCTGCTGCGGGACCGCGTCGAGGCGGCGGGGGCGCTGCGCAACGTCATGGTCTCGGCGCGCGAGCACGTCGGCGGGCTGCGGACGCCCGAGCGGCTGCGCGGCTGGCTGTACGCTCTGGCCCGCAAGGAGTCGCTGCGCCGCCGCGACAGCCCGTCCCGGCATGTCGGGCAGGAGGCGGCCGAGGTCGACGACGGGGAGCTGAGCGAGGAGCAGTTCAAACGCCGCGAGGAGCGGCGGATGCTGGCGCTCAGCGCGCTGGCCGCGCTCAGCGGGCGCCAGCGCGAGGCGATCGACCTGGCGGCGCGGCACGAGCTGGACGCGGTGGACCTGGCGGGCGTGTTCGGCGAGTCGGCCGAGGAGATGGCGGTGCTGCTCGGCGAGGCCGAGGCCACGCTGGAGGCGGCCGTGCGCGCCGCGCTGGTGGCCCGCAACCACTGGGAGGACTGCCCCAGCCTGTCGGCGCTGACCGAGAGCTGGCCGCTGTCGAGGCAGTCGGCCCGTTCGGTGATGCGGCACGTGGCCGGCTGCCCCACCTGCGGCGAGCGGGACACCCCGCGGCTGCCGGCCGACCGGCTGCTGGCCGTGCTGCCGGTCGCGGCGCTGCCCGCCGACCTGCGGCTGGACGTGCTGGGCGCGGCGACCGACCCGGAACGGGCCGACAACCGGCGCGCCGTCGCCGCCTGGGCCGAGCCGTTCGACGAGCGGGGCTGGCCGCTGCCCTACCAGCCCGCCGCCTCGCGCGCCCGCGAACGCGAGTCGCCGCGGCGCAGGGGGCCGGTCCTCGCCGCGCTCGCCGCGGCGGTCGCGGCCGTGGTGCTGATCGGCGGGTCGGTCGCGGCGTTCACCGGCGGCGACTCCGACTCGCCGGGCGGCGCGAGCGCCCTGCCGAGCGGCGGCTCCTCGTCCTCGTCCTCGTCCGGAGGGGACCCGTCGCAGCCGGCGGGCGCCCCCTCCGTCAAGGCCAGTGCGACGGTCGGGAGCGCGTCGCCGTCGCCGGCCGGCAGCAGCGCCAGCCCGTCGGCGTCCGCGTCGCCGTCGAAGTCGCCGACGCAGGCGGCGACGGCGACGCCCAGCCGGACCCGGGCCCCCGCGTCCCGGTCCCCCGAGCCCGACCGCCCCCGCACGCCCCAGCAGGGACGGCTGGCGATCACCGGCTGCGACATGGACCGGGACGAGGCGTGCACCGTCACCATCAGGGCCGTCGGCGGGCCGGTGGACTGGGCGGTCACCGGCACGTCCGGCGAGCTGTCGGCGAGCGGCTCCGGTCACCTGGAGGCCGGCGACAAGGCGGAGGTGCGGGTGTCGCGCACCAACGGCTGGTGCTGGAGCGAGAAGACGGGCTCGGTGTCGTTCTCCCCGAGCGCCACCGCCTCGGTCACCTACTGCTGACGCCCGCGCCGCGCGCCGCCGGCCGCCGGGAGGAGGCCGCCTACCAGGGCGAGCCGGAGTCCAGGATGCGGTGGGCGCGGGAGACCAGGACCGGCACGGCGTCGCCGATCTGGTCGAACCCCTCCCCCACGGTGGCGTTCTGCAGGAAGCGGGCGTGGATGCCCTCCAGGATGACCGCGAGCTTGAAGCACGCGAACGCCACGTAGAAGTCGATGTCGGCCAGGTCGAACCCGGTCAGCGCGGCGTACCGCTCGGCGAACTCGCGGCGCGTGGCGAACCCGGGCGCCGTGGTGACGGACGCGCCGACCGGCAGCCGCTCGCTGTCGGGGTCGTCGGCCTGCGCCCAGTACACGAGCGTGAGCCCCAGGTCGGACAGCGGGTCGCCCAGAGTCGACATCTCCCAGTCGACGACGGCGGCGATCCCCGGGGCCGGCTCCAGCCGCACCAGCGCGTTGTCCAGCCGGAAGTCGCCGTGCACCAGGGCGGCGCGCCCGCCGTCGGGGAGCCGTTCGGCCAGCCGCGCGGCCAGGCGGTCGTACTCGGGGACGTCGTGGACGGCGCCGGCGGCGCGGACGGCCTCCTGCGAGGCGTCCCACTGCTTGCCCCAGCGCCGCAGCTGCCGCGCCATGTACCCGTCGGGGCGGCCGAAGTCGCCCAGGCCCACCTCGTCCACGTCCACCAGGTGGATCGCGGCCAGCGCCTCGACGAGCCGTTCGCTGAGCCGCGCGGCCTGCTCGGGGGCGAGCCCGGCGGCGTCCTCGGCCTCGCGCAGCACCCGCCCCGCCACGTGGTCCATCAGGTAGAACGGGGCGCCGATGACGCTCTCGTCGTCGCAGAAGGCCAGCGTCGTCGGCACCGGCACGCCGGTGCGGGGCCCGAGCGCCGACAGCACCCGGTACTCGCGTCCCATGTCGTGCGCGGTCGGCAGGACGTGGCCGAGGGGCGGTCTGCGCAGCACCACCTGCCGCCCGGCGCCCGGGCCGCCGTGCCCTCCGTCGTCCAGGACGATCCGGTAGGTGAGGTTGGACCTCCCGCCGGAGATCAGCTCGACGGCGGTGATCCGCCCGCTGCCGGGGAGCGTCGTCGCCAGCCAGCCGGCCAGGCGGGGGACGTCGATGCCGGGGACCCCGGCCGGAAGTTCAGCGTCAACGGTCATGACGCCCTATTAGAACGCGGCTCGGTGCGCGGTGTGAACCCCACCCCCGCCCAAGCGGCGGCGCCGTCCATGGGCGCGTCAGGGGGCAGGTCGCGCGCTGCGGAAGGTAAATCTCCGGCCACTTCCGGCCGTTTGCGCGGAAGAAATTCTCATACCCTGGGAACGCCGGTTTGCTCCCCGGTGACCGACTCGTCACCGGGGCACGCTCTGGCCGGTATGTACGAAACCGTAACAGGAGGTGGATATGCCAGTGCGGAAGGGTACTGATCCGGATCAATAACATCGGATCTCGGCGATCCGGATCCGCACCGCCGCGGCAGCCCGCGGCGGCGGGCCGGGCTCCCGCCGCCCGATCCGGACGACAGGTAGAGGGACTAGACCAATCTTGGGCCACTCCGCCCGATTGGGGGGGACGCACCGTGGCAGACGCATGGCTGCCAGGAGCCGGACGCATGCCGGCACGACTCGACGGCGGCGCGCTGGGGGGAGGTGCTCCCCGCGTGGTATGGCTCACCAGCGAGTCCGACCCGCGTCTGGTGTCGGCCAGGTCGGTGGCGGCCGACCTGGCGCGCGAGGCGCGGCCCGCGCACCTGGTGTGGAACCCCGGCTCCGGCGAGGTGGTGCAGCAGGTCCCCATCGTCCGGGCCGCCCGGGCGCTCACCGGCCGCGCCGGCCGTGAGGGCCGGATCTGCGCCCAGATCATGGTGGTCGGCCAGGCCCGGGAACCGTTCACCACCGGCCTGCTCACCGGGCTCGAAGAGATCATGCGCTGGCTGGACGCCTGGGGCGTGCCCCGCCGCTGGCCCGCCGGCCCGCCGCTGCCGTCCCCGCAGTCGTACCACTCCGGCCGCTCCCGCCGCGACTGGGCCCGCGGCGGCCATTACGGCGGCTCCCAGGTGCCCGACACCTCCCGCCCCGACCCGGGCGCCATCGACATCCACCGCGTCACCGGGCCGGACACCCCGATCACCGCCGTCCCGCACCCGCGCGCCGTGCCCGGCTCCGAGCCGGCCGCGGACCTGCCCCCCGCGGGCACCCGCATCGCCGCGCACCGGCCCGGCGAACCCGTGCCCGCCTCCCTGCACGCGGCCGAGCCCCTGCGTCCGGCCGAGACGCTGCGCGGGTCCGATCCGGCGCGGACGTCCGACCCCCTGCACCGGCCGGGCCACTCCCGCGAATACCTGCCCGCGCTCGTCGCGCACGTCGCCGCGGTCGAGCCCGTCGCCGGACCGGGCCCCGGCCCGGCCGGCTGCGACGACGTGCCCGCTACGCGGGCGGCCGCCAGCGCGCCGCTGCCCGCCCCCGGGCACCCGCGGCCGGCGGCCGTCCCGCAAGCTCCCGAACCAGCGAGCATGCGGTCCTGAGCTCGGCCGCGGACGCGGCGGCGCCATAGCCGATCACCAGCCCGGACACGCGGACCGGTCCGGCGTGGTGGCGGTCGAGCGTGTCCAGCAGCACGCCCCGGCGCGCCGCCTCGGCCGCCACCCGCGCCGCCTCCGGCCGCGGCAGCTCCACCACCAGGTGCAGCCCGGCGGTGTCGCCGCGCAGCCGCAGCCCGTCCAGGGCCTCGGCGACCACCGCGCGGCGCCGGGCGTACTCGGCGCGCATGCGCCGCACGTGCCGGTCCAGGTCGCCGCGCTCCAGCAGCAGGCGCATCGCCTCCTGCGGGACGACGGCGGTGCGGTCGTTCAGCCCGTCGCGGCGCGCGGCGACCGCCTCCACCAGCTCGGGACGCGCCACCAGCCAGCCGACCCCCATGTCCGCGGTCAGCATCTTCGTGGCGGTGCCGAGGTAGACGACCATGTCGGGATCCAGGCCGTACAGGGCGGGCAGCGGCGCCACGTCGTAGCGGAACTCGCCGTCGTAGTCGTCCTCGGCGACGAGCGCGCCCGTCCGCCGCGCCCAGGCAAGCAGCGCCTGCCGGCGCGGCACCGGCAGCACGCCGCCCAGCGGGTACTGGTGCGACGGCGTGGTGTAGACCAGGCGCAGGCCGCCCGGGAGCGCGTCGACGATGAGCCCGTGCTCGTCCACCGGGCACGGCACGAGTTCGGCCCCGCGCGCGGCCAGCACCGTGCGCGCCTTGACGTACCCGGGCTCCTCCACGCCGACGCGGTCGCCGGGCCGCAGCACGGTGGCGGCCAGCAGGTCCAACCCGTTGGTGGCGCCCCGCGTGACCAGCAGGCGGCTCGGCGGGCAGGCCACGCCCCTGCTGCGGCGGACGTAGTCGGCCAGCCCGGCGCGCAGGGCGGGCAGCCCGCGCGGGTCGGGGCGCATCGCGGGCGGCACGCTCGCGGCGAGCCGCCACGCGCGCCGCCAGGCGGGGGTGTCCAGCGCGCCGACCCACGGCACCCCGGGCCGCAGGTCCGTCACGCCCTGTTCCGTGCGTTCCCAGCCGTCCCCGCCGCCGGTGTCGAACGGCACGGGCGCCGCCTCGCCCGCAGGCGGCGCGATGTCGGTGACGTAGGTGCCGGAGCCGTGCCTCCCCTCCAGCCACCCTTCGGCGTACAGCTGCTCGTATGCCTCCGTCACCACCGTCCGGCTGACCTTCAGCTCCGCCGCGAGCGCCCGGGTGGACGGCAGCCGCTCCCCCGGGGCCACCCGCCCCTCGCTCATCGCCGACCGCAACTGCCGCGCCAGTTGGACGCTCATCGGCTCGGGGGCGGAACGGTCGACCGTCAGCGGCAGGGTCGGTCGGGTCGGCAAAGTGGTCTCCTGCGATCGCTGTCAAGTGGCTCTACAGGCCAGGCCACTTCCTTCCTACCGTACGGATCCATGAGCACAACGCCCCTGTCCCCCACCGACCGCACCATCCTGCGCCGCAACCGCGCGCGGGCCCGCACCGACCGCTCCGCGCTGTACGAGATCCTGGACGAGGGCCTCATCTGCCACCTGGGCGTCGTGGTGGACGGCACCCCGCGCGTGATCCCCACCGCCTACGGGCGCATCGACGACACCCTGTACGTCCACGGCTCCACGGGCGCCGCCAGCCTGCGCGCCGCCCCCTCCCAGGAGATCTGCGTCACCGTCACCCACCTGGACGGCATCGTGCTGGCCCGCGCCCTGTTCCACCACTCGGTGAACTACCGCAGCGCCATCGTGTACGGCGTGCCGCGCAACGTCACCGACCCCGACGAGAAGCTCGCGGGCCTGCGCGCCATCACCGAACGGCTGGCCCCGGGCCGATGGGACACCGCGCGCCGCCCCACCCCCAAGGAGATGGCCGCCACCTCCGTGCTCGCCGTCTCCCTGGAGGAGGCCTCGGTCAAGACGCGCGAGGGCGGCCCGAACGACGACGACGAAGACTACGCCCTGGACGTGTGGGCCGGGGTCCTGCCCGTCCACCAGGCGTTCGGCGACCCCGTGCCGGACCCCCGGCTGCGCCCCGGAATCCCCGTGCCGCCCGACATCGCCGGCCGCGCGTAGAAAGTCCCCGCCGCCCGCCGGGGTCCGGTTGATCATTGCCCCTGGTCGTGTACCGCCACCGAGCGTCATACCCTGGCTGCGTGTACGTGTTGGTGAAGCCCGGAACTGCGGCCGGCGACGGCGCGTCCGGCGGGCTCCACGGGCCGGGCGCCCGCCCGCCGGAGTGGACTCACCACAGAGTCATCGCAGGTGAGAGGGCATGAAGTGAACGAGCGTCTCGTCTGGATCGATTGCGAGATGACAGGTCTCGACCTGCGCAGCGACGCGCTGATCGAGATAGCCGCGCTGGTGACCGACAGCGAGCTCACCATCCTCGACGAGGGTATCGACGTGGTGATCAAGCCTCCGGAGGAGGCGCTCGCCGGGATGTCGCAGGTGGTGCGCGACATGCACACCACGTCCGGGCTGCTGGACCTGCTGCCCGGCGGGGTCACCCTCGCCGAGGCCGAGGAAGCGGTGCTCGGCTATATCCGCAGGCACGTCCGCGACGCCAAGAAGGCCCCGCTGTGCGGCAACTCCATCGCCACCGACCGCTCGTTCCTCGCCCGTGACATGCCGGCCCTGGACGCCCACCTGCACTACCGCATGGTGGACGTCTCCAGCATCAAGGAACTGACGCGCCGCTGGTACCCC
Source organism: Actinomadura keratinilytica (assembly GCF_039539665.1). Classification (NCBI taxonomy): domain Bacteria; kingdom Bacillati; phylum Actinomycetota; class Actinomycetes; order Streptosporangiales; family Thermomonosporaceae; genus Actinomadura; species Actinomadura keratinilytica. Next base: position 8,571 of record NZ_BAABDO010000096.1, on the reverse strand, counting down.
CGCGTCTACTTCGCCAGCCCGGAGAAGAAGGGCGGCCACCGCGCCCTGGCCGACATCACCGAGAGCATCCAGGAGCTGCGCTACTACCGCGCGACCGTCTTCGTGCCGCAGCCCGGCCCCGACTCCGAGACGGCCCGGGCCCTGGCGGCCGAGATCGCCGCCCCCTCGGCGTCCGGCTGAGCCCGGCCGCCGAAACCCTGTGGCGAACCACCCGCCCGGAACCGCTACACTTTCTTCAGCCGGGATGCGCTCCCGGCCGCGGTGGGTGTAGCTCAGTCGGCAGAGCACCAGGTTGTGGTCCTGGGTGTCGGGGGTTCAAGTCCCCTCACTCACCCCACGAGAAGGGCCCGGCCGCCTCGGCGGCCGGGCCCTTGCCGTTGCCGCGGATCACCCTCATCTTGACCAGGCTCGTTGGCTCTTGATGATCGGCCGGTTATGCTCCGACCCTATAAATGACAATGACACCCCAAGGGCGACCGCCGGAGACGGGATGAGTGTCGACGAAACGGCCCCGCTGCGCGTACTGGTGGTGGACGGCAACCCCCACGAGCGCGCGGAGGTGGTCGCACTGCTGTCCGACAGCGAGGAACTCCAGGTCATCGCGGAGACCGGGGACGGCGGCGACGCCGCCCGCCTGGCCGAGGAACTGCGCCCCGACCTCATCCTGCTGGACGCGTCCGCCGCCCGCCAGGCGGCCTTCCTCAGCCGCTCCTCCCGCGTCTTCGTGCTGGCCTCCCCCGACGACCAGGGCGCGGTGGAGGCCGCCATCCGCAACGGCGCCTCCGGCCACCTGGTCCGCGGCTCCTTCACCGTCCGCGACGTGATCCGCGGCGTCCGCGACGCCAACCGCGTCAGCCTGGGCCTGTCCGCCCGCGAGGCCGAGGTCATGGACCTCATCGCCAGCGGCCGCTCCAACGGCGAGATCGCCCGCCAGCTCTTCCTCAGCGAGAAGACCGTCAAGAACCACGTCAACCGCATCTACTCCAAGCTCGGCGTCAGCTCCCGCGCCACCGCCATCGCCCTGTGGCGCGGCATCGTGAGCGTCATGCCGGCGAAGGAGTAATCGATTCGCACTGGTCCGCCGGTCCTGCTAACCTTCTGGGTGTCGCCAGGGAGGGCGACCTCCCGGAGGGGGGCAACTCCCAACGACAAGCGCCGTTAGCTCAATTGGCAGAGCAGCGGACTCTTAATCCGCGGGTTCGGGGTTCAAGTCCCTGACGGCGCACCCGCCGTACGCTGGGCATTCGCGAAAATGTCGCGGATGCCCAGCGGCATTTATGCACCGCTTCGTCCCCCTGGCTGCTCCATGGCTGCTCGCCGCCCTGGACCAAGCCACACCACCCGTTTTCCCGGTCGCGAGCGACACCGCCCAACATCCTGACGGCCGTAGCGGCCCCTGTGAACACGTGTCGGCCCGCCCCGGGACACCACCAGGGCGGGCCGCGGATACGGCGCTGTCAGGCCAGCGTGGCCACCTGTTGTCCGCCCGTCGGGGTGGTGGGCTGGTGCGGGTCGGCGTTCAAAATGACCGCGGCGGCGTCCTCCGCCGACTGCCGGCCCAGCTGCGGCAGCAGACTGGTGTAGGTATCCGCCGCGATGCTGATCGAAGACAGCCGCAGGGTCTCCTGGACGACCTTCATGTCGTACCCGGCCGCCAGCAGGAACGACGCCGCACCATGCCGCAGATCGTGCAGCCGGATCGGCGGCAGCCCCGCCTCCATCGCCAACCGCTCGAACTGATCGGTCACCTGGTTGGGCACCAACGGCCGACCGGTCTCGGTGGTAAACACGAATCCGGTCTCGGTCCAGGCGTCCCCGGCGGCCAGGCGTTCAGCGTTCTGCCGCGCCCGATGGGCTCGCAGAACTTTGACCGTGGAGGCATCCAGGCTGATGCTCGCCTCCCCCGCCTCGGACTTGGGCTTGCCCTGGATGGTTTCTGCTCCGACCTGGGTGAGCTGCCAGCGGACGGTGGCGGTGCCGCAGGTCAGGTCCAGATCGCTCCAGCGCAGCCCGCACGCTTCACCGCGCCGGAGCCCACGGAACGCGATCAGATGGAACAGCGCATACAACCGGTGCCGTTCGGCGCTTTCCAGGAACCGCTTGGTCAGGGCCGGGGTCCACACCATCACCGGGGACGGACGGGGCGCGCCGATATAGGCGTCCAGCCGATTGATCTGGGTGCCCTGGGCGCGGTTGGGGTCGGCCTCCCACTGGCGCCTGCGGCGCGCGTTCACCTCAGCGGTGTAGACGGCAAGGTTCTTGCGCCATTCGGCAATGCGCTCCTCGGTCCACACCAGCGCCTTGGGCGCCCTGCCCGAAGGCAGCTCCGCCAGCGCGGCGGCGTTGATTTCGATCAGTCGCTGTTTGATCGCCTTGTTCAGCGCGCTGCGCAGCGTCGCGCGGATCCGCTGCTTGGTCGCCGCCCCGACCACCCGCCGCCCCTTCACCCGGGCCCGCAGCTCGGGATCACCGGACTCGCGGGCTTGGACGATCAGTTCGTTGAGCTCGTCGATGGCTTCGAACATCCGGTCCACGTCGGCTACCCGCAACCGGTCCAGGCGGATGTCACCCAGGTGCGGTTTGAGATAGAGGTGGATGTGGTTGGCGTAGCTGCGCCGCGTGCTCTCACGCAGGGCCTTGCGTCCGGCCAGCCACTGGTCCAGGTACTCCCCCACCGTGATCGACCGCGAAAGGTCCTGCCCGGCCCGAACCTTGCGCCGCACCTCCTCGGCGGCGGGGAGCTGCTTGGTCGCCCGGACGGTGGCCACGATCAGGTCGGCGATCTGCACAGCGACAGCGGCGTCGTCCGCCGCGATGGCGAGCAGTTCCTTGACCTGGTTCATCTCGGCCTCGGCGGCGTCCTGGCTGGCGTATCCGCCGCGGCGCAGCGGACCGCGCCGACTGCCATCACTATTGGGTGGCAGCTCCAGCTGGTAGTTCCAGGTGCCATGAGTGGTGCTCCATCGACCGTCGGCGCGGCGCAGCTTCGGGCACCGATTCCCCAGCCTCTTTCCCGTCTCGTCCCGGCATCCGCAGATCTTGAAGGTGCGCCCTTTGGCAGCCATGCTCATCTGTCCTTTCGCCGCGACGCCGACCGCCGCGAGCGTCTCGCGGTTTCCATGCCCAGGAATGCCTGAAGGTCGGTGGTGCGGACCCGGTAGCTGCGCCCCACCCGCCAGACACGGCACGGGAACTCGCCGGTGCGAGCCAGCTGGTAGGCCTTGGTGCGCCCGATCCCCAGCGCGCGACTGGCCGTGAGCAGGTCGATGGTCACCGGCAAGTTGCGGACCTCTTCGGCTGACAGACCACGAGTCATGGTGCGTCGACAGCGTCGTCTCGGCCGCCGTGTCGAGAAATGGGGACGCTCGACGCGCTGACGGCAAGGACGGTCGTGGTTGGTCTTGGTAGAGGGATCGGTCATGCAGCGTCCCTTCGCTGAGTGTGCAAGTGATCGTGTGGAGTCGAGAGCAGGCAGCCCGGCCGCATGGGACGGCCTCTAGAGGCCGTCCCATGCGGCCAGCTGGCTCGGAGAACTACTCAGCCCTTCAGTGGTCCGAACTTCGAGGCCGTGGGAGGGGCGCGCCGATGACGACCTTGACCAGCAGCAGCTGGGCCAGGTTGTCAGGGTCGAGTGCACCCTCGATGCCTGGGGCCCACAGCGTCTTGCGGTGCTGGCGCAGGAGTTCGACGACGTCCCACACACTGGTGCTGCCGAAGGTGGCGGCGCTGAGGTCTCCGATCACCACGGCGTCGAAGGTGTCGGTGGTGAGGGCGTCGATCAGCGCGCGGGCGTGGGGCCGCTGTCCCCAGGGCCGGTGGGTTTCGGGTGGAATGTCGGCGGTCCAGTGGCGGGTGTAGGTGTCGAAGTACTCGGCGACGATCTGTCCGCCGCACGGCTTGATCACCTCCTGGGCGACGGCGCGTTGCTGGGCACGCTGGACGTGGGCGATGCGGCCGGTTTCAGCGCGTTGCGGCGTGCAGCCATAGAAGGCAAACCGCACCGCCGTGCGCGCCTTTTCACCGTGAGCCTCGGTACCGGTCCGGTTCGGGTGGTCGGTCCTCTTGAGAGAGCTGCCCTCAGGCCTGGTGGATGACATGGCTCTTCCGATCGATCGTGGCTGGTCTGCATTCATGACCGCTCCGCACAGGAACGTCCGACAACCTGGCCGCGCCGAAAAGAGCGGTTGCGACTCTTGTGGCTCGCGGCAAGGTGCGATGTCCAGCCAAGCGCCGTACACCGCCCCTCACCGTGCCGCCATAGAGGCGGAACGAGTGCGCGCCAGGAAAACCCCGCTGGACGGTCGCGAACGGCGGCGGTCACAAGCGCATGCACGCTTGCCTCAAACGTGAACGTCAAGGCGCAACCGGCGCCCGCACCTCCAGCACGAAGCCTTTCCGGCACGGACATCACAAAGTGCGCGGCAGAAAAAGGCCATGGCGATTGCAGTTAGCCCTGCTGATCGCAGGAGACGACACCCGAAGCGCCCAAGTCGGCAGCGATTCTGCCAACAAACGACGCTCGGCTGGGCTTTGGTCACTCACTCGCGATCTGCGTTGAGGTCAGTGATGCGCTGGAATACCAGCAGGTCCTCGTGCGCGGTCGCGCAGGCGGGGATGCCTTTGTCTCGGGCGCGGCGGGTCTCGAGCATCTGGAAGAAGGAGGCCCGATTGACGAGGCGGCCGTCACGCAGTCCACACAGCAGGGCCACGAGCCGATCGGTCAACACGAGCCCGGAACGCTCCGCGGTCTCGGCGACACGTCCGGGAAGGTCGATCAGCTCGCCTCTGACGCGGATGGGACGGACGGTGACAGCGACCACCCCGAAGGGCTGAAGCAGCTCAGCGCAGCCGGTGAGGATGCGTCCGAACCCGTCCAGCAGCTCATCGAGGCCACAGTGGGCGAGGTTGCCCGGGTCGGTGGAATAGCGGTAGTTGGTCTTCTCGATCTTTCCGCCGCCGTTGTCACGTCCGGATCTGACGTGCCCGTGCGTGTGAGATCCATAGGGCGGCGAGGTCAGCACGAGCGCGACCTTGCCGCCCAGTTCGGCGAACACGGTGGCGATGTTGCGCGCGTCCCCGCACACCACCCGTGCCGTCCCCGTGGCACCTTGGGTCTGGGCGTGCCGCAGGTTCCGCAACGTCAGGTGTGCGAAGTCGGATTCGTACTCCATGCCCGCGGCGTCGCGGCCCAGGTGGATCGCCTCCACCAGCGTCGTTCCGATCCCGCACATGGGGTCGAGAACCAGCTCGCCAGGGCCGGTGTAGTCGGTGATGACGTGGGCGGCGATGGCGGGCAGCATGCGGGCCGGGTGCTTCATCGACTCGGGCACGTACCGGCCTTGGCGCTGTTGCCGGGAGGGTCGTTGCGCGGTAGCCAGCACCGAGAGCCTCGGACGGGCCGACACGCACAGTTCCTTCGCGGACTGTTGGACGGCGGCGTTCTTCATCGGTCTGCCCCTTGGCCGCCGGTACGGGCTGCGGGTGGTTTGGTGAACAGGCACACATCGGCATGCACGCTGACAGCCGGCGGCAAGGCACGCGATCTGATGTCACGAAGCTGTGCCACTTGTGTAGGGCTGGCCTGTACGAGAAGTTCGTCGCCTTGGACGGGGACGCGCAGGGCGATGACGTGCTGGGAGTAGCGAAATCCAAGTGTTCTGGCCTGCCGGATGATCTGGGGTGCCGGGTCGACCAGGCGTCCCTTCTCGTGCCGGGATGTGGTGATCAGGGCGAGGTGGCCGCCGCGGCGCAGGGTACGCCAGGCCGCCAAGAGGAAGCCGTCGATGCGCAGTTCGCTGCTGGTCAGGGCGTCCGACAGGCAGCCCGGGCACCGACCTGCACTGGTCGGACTGCCGAGAGAGTATGGGGGCGGTGCCGCGATCACCAGGGCCACCTCGCCGGCGAAGTCGGCCAGACCGCGATGCATCTGATCGGGTCGGCAGGGACGCATCGCGATCCGCGACAGCTGCTGTGGTGAGCAGTCGGCGCGAAGGCGTCCACCGATGTGCCGAGCCAGCGGGAGATGGGGCACGCAGGCGATCGCCCGCCGGTCGAGTTCGGCGGCCGCACGCAGGGTGGCGTCGCTGGAGGTGAACGCCTCGGCCACGACACCGCCTTGGGGCGTGCAGGTGGAGATCAGCTGGCGGGCGAGCTCGGTCCCCACAGCTCGCGTGTGACGCAGACACAACTCGGTCTGCTGGTGATCTTGGCTCGCAGTGATGGTGCCCGCTTCGTGGGCGGTGTCGGGACACAGCCAGACCGTCAGCGGTAGCAGCTGCCGATTCTTGGCGTTGACGCCCGCCCGCCGGTTGTTCGGGTTCGAGGACCCGAAGCTGGGTGGCGTGTTCATCGTGCGGTGACCCGGAGCGGTCACTCGATCCCTGTCGCACCTCTAAAAGCCCTGCCGGGCAGAATCATTCCGAGCGCCTCTCGTAAAGAGTCCGCCAAACACCTGGACGAATCACCAGAGTAGGACGCTTGTCTCCCTCAACGCCTAAGGTAGGCATTTCTTCTCGATGCGTGGATATGTGATCGACGATTCAACAATCCTTTACGAGCGCGCTTTGGCGCTGCAGTCGTGGCTGGTCAGCTCGGGTTTTGGGACTTGTCCCATGTTTACTCAGCGGTCCAGTCACCTCCCCCGCGCCCGGGGTTCTGCAGGTCAGAGGTGAAGCTGAGGGTTGCAGGAGCGGAGCGAGGACCTCGAACCGGCCCCGAAAAGACCCCGAGATAGTCCCGAACGAGGGTGGAGGACTGGCGGCGTCCGATCACTCCGCTCAGCATTGAGGGGCCTGTCATGCACTCCAACCTCACCACGACCGAGCAGCAGTACGACGCCGCGCGGTGCAACGCGCTTGATCTCGCCGACCAGCACTTCAATCTCCTGGTGAGCGGCCCGTCGCCGCTGGCCCTTGATGGGGCGGTGATCGGGCATGGTCTTCCTGCCCGGGACATCGATCTGCGGGAACTGCGGGCACTCCTGCTGCATCCGGCCACGGAGCTGTCCGCGCGCGACGCCGCCTGGCGGGAACTGGTCCGCCGCTCCCGGTCGGACGGGCCGGCGTGGACGATCGGCTGTGTCGGGGTGGCCATGCCCGGGCTCAAGCAGATCGCCGCACGTCTGCTGCGCGGCCTGTCCGCAGCGCACGCCGAGGACGTCATCTCCACGCTCTTGACCGCGTTCGTCGCCGGTCTGGCCAGCGTCGACCTGGAGCGTCACTCGGTGGCTCCGCGGTTGTTGTGGGCGGCCAAACGCGCCGCCGTGAAGACCTGCCGCCAAGCGGCCAGCTGCGTCCCCCTCCCCGCTGAGACGCTGTCGGTGATCGCTCCGCGTCCGGCAGGCGGGCATGAGGATTTGGTGCTCGCCGACGCCGTCCGTCAAGGCGTCATCACACCCGAGGAAGCGGAGCTGATCGGGGTCACGCGGTTGGAGAAGGTTCCACTGAGTGCCTTTGCCCGTGAGCGTGGTGAGGTGCCGCGACGCTTGTACGACCGGCGTGAGCGGGCCGAGAAACGGCTCACCGCGGCCATTCAGGACGGCAAAGTCACGGCCAATTCTGCTGGCCTGGATCGGAATCTCTGCTGGTAGCCGGGCTTTCAGAGAGCGACGAGGAAGTCCGCGGGGCATCGCGACGGCCCGGCTGAGGCGGCCGCTCGATCCCCGTTGCACACCGCTCCTCCGAGGACCTCGAAGGAGGGACACCCGCAAGCCCGGCCATCGCGGCCCTGCGGACTTCCCTGGCCCAGGCATTTCCTCCGGCTTCGTCAACTCGTGGGAGTTGCTCAATGCAGTCAGATTCGTCTCGGTGGCGCTCGGCGTGGCGAGGGGTGAGCTGGATCCGTCTCACCGGTGCCGTGGCGCTGTGGTCTGCCGGTATCGGCGCCTGGGTGGCGTTGGTGCCGCAGGTGGCTGACGCGGCCACGAACCTGGTCGCGGTCGCCGACCTCAACCAGGTGATCACCAATCTGCGGAACGTGCTCGTCGGCCTGTTGGTGGGGTTGGCGACGCTGTTCGCCACCATCGGCGGCGTCCGCTACATCTTGGCCGGAGGCGATCCCGGCGAAGTGGAGGCGGCCAAGAAAACCCTTAAGTACGCGGCGCTGGGCTACGGCATCGCGGTCCTGGCCCCCGTGCTGGTGCAGATTCTGAGAAAGATCGTGGGGGCATGAATGGCCAGCCCTCGTCCCAGGTGCTGGCTCCTCCTGGTGATGGTCCTGGCTGGCGTGATCGGTGCCGCGCTGCTCGTCACCGGCGTCAGTCCAGGCCTTTGGCAGACTGCCGCAGCCAGCGCGAGAGTGCATGTGGCGGCTGCCCCCGCGTCGCCCGAGCCGTCACCGACCACACCGACCGCCAGTCTGAACTCCGCACCAGCGGAGACGCCTGGGACCGTGGAGCCGGGCAAGTGGGTGCAGGACCCCGGCTCCCCGTTCGACAACATCGGCACACCGCGCAAGAAGTGCGGCTTCGCCGACCTTGCGTGCATGGCCGGCGACGCGGTCACCGGATGGTTTCGGGACCTAGGGCGTGTCCGGTGGATCATGCGTTGATCCAGAACAAGGCGGTGACCAGCA
>NZ_BAABDO010000095.1:0-26106 GCF_039539665.1 Actinomadura keratinilytica | reverse complement strand
CGCGCCGAGCCGCCGCCTGTTCCTGGCCCTCGGCGCGGGCGGCGCCGCCGCCGCCGTGCTGGCGGGCGCGGCGGGCGTCCTGCTGCTGCGCCGCGGCGACTCGCCGGTCCGCTGGACGTTCGAGATCCCCGACGACATGAACGTCCGGGCGCCGCTCGCCGTGGCGGACGGCACCGTGTACGCGTTCGCCGCCGCCGCGCTGTCCGGGCGCACCTTCGCGCTCGACGCGCGCACCGGGCGGCAGCGGTGGCGCGGCGACTTCACGGCGGCCCGCGACACGCCCGCCGTGCTGCTGAACGGCCGGGGGTTCGTCTGCGCCACCGGCGGCGGCGAGCAGGTGCTGACGGCGTTCGACGCGGCGACGGGCCGAAGCCTGTGGAGGCAGACGGTGCGCAACCAGACGCAGGTGCCCGCCATCGTCCCGGCCGGCGACGTCGTGTGCATGACCTACAGCCGCGCCGGGGAGGCCGGGCTGTCCGGGTTCGACGCGGCGAGCGGCCGGGCGGCCTGGCAGTACCGCGTCGACAGCGACGTCATGACGAACGCGGCGGTGGCGGGCGGCGTGTGCTACTTCGGCGCCCGCGACGGCTTCGTCTACGGGGTGGACGCCGCCACCGGCAGTGCCCGCTGGCAGACGCGCACGCGTGCGGCCGTCGGCGCGACGCCCGCGGCGGCGGGCGGCCTGGTGGCGGTGGTCGGCGAGGACGGCGCCGTGCGCGGCCTCGACGCGGCCACGGGCAAGCAGCGGTGGGAGACGGCCCTGGGCGGCGACGCGGCGCCTCGCGCGATGCTGGAGGTGCCGGTGGCGATCATCGGCGGCACCGTCTACGTCGGCGGCCAGAACGGCACGCTGTACGCCGTCGACGCGGGGACGGGGCGCCTGCGGTGGAAGCACCTCGTCCTGCGCGGGCAGGGCAGTCCGGCGTCGCGGGCCTTCCTGCAGCCCACTGTGAGCGGCGGCCTGGTGGTGACCACCGACAACGAGGGACGGATCGTCGCCCTGGACGCCGCCTCCGGCCGGCTCCGCTGGGAACTCGGCGTCGGGCAGGGCCTCGGCGGACGGCCGATCGTCTCCGGGCCCCTGGTCTACTACGGGGCGGTCGACGGGCTGACCGTGGCCGACCTGGCGAGCGGCCGCGTCCGCTACCGCTTCGACCCCGAAACGGCTCCCGTCGTCGGTTCGGTGAAGCAGGTCACCGTGGTGGACGGCATCGCCTACTGCGCGATCGACGACTCCGTCATCCACGCCGTCCGCCCCGAGCTGTGACGGGCCTGGGAGACGCACGGGTTCGCAAGGCGGGCCGCGTTCTTTGCGGAGGCCGGGGGCGGCCGCCGGCCGGGCCGCCCCGGGCCTGCCGTGCGCCGGGGGCTCACGCGGCGTAGGGGCGCTTGGCCCTGGCCTCGCGCAGCGCGTGCGCCCACCAGGCGAGCTGGTCGAGCAGCACCTTGGCGGCGGCGTTGCCGGCGGAGGGGTTCCGCAGGCGTCCGTCGGCGTCGAAGTCGTCCCACGCGTTGTGGAAGCTGACGGTGTCGCGGATGGTGGTGGCGTGCAGCTCGACCAGGACCTGCCGCAGGTGCTCCACCGCGCGCTGCCCGCCCGCCATGCCGCCGTACGACACGAACGCGACCGGCTTGGCGCGCCACTCGGTGTAGTGCAGGTCGATGAGGTTCTTCAGCGGGGCCGGGTAGCTGTGGTTGTACTCCGGCGTCACGATCACGAAGGCGTCGGCGGCGTCGAGCGTGCGCCGCACCCGCGCGGCCGCGGCGGCCTGCTCGTCGTCGGCCGGCTCGGCGCCGACCTGGGGGAGGGGCCGCCGGGCCTGGTCCACGACGTCGACGATCATGTCGGGGCGGGCGGCGGCCTGCTCGGCGAACCAGTCCGCCACCCGGGCGCCGAACCGGCCCTCGCGGGTGCTGCCGATGATGATCGCCACGCGCAGTGGGGTCTCGGTCATGTCTCTCTCCGTGGCATTCGCGCTGGTCAGGAATGTTTCGCGGGTGAGGATGACGGTAGGCGCGGCCGCGGCGGCGGGCATCTGTCACCCGACTGGGCCGATTGCCTGACCCCAGCGTGAGACCTCAAGTGAAGTCGAGGTCAAGTGGCCGGCCGCCGAAATTTGTATCGAACGTTATAGAATGGTCGGCATGACCACCAGGACACCGGGCCGTCCGCGCGCCTTCGACCGGGACGCGGCGCTGGAGAAGGCGCTGGTGGAGTTCTGGCGGCACGGCTACGAGGCGACGTCCATCGCCACGCTGACCGCCGCCATGGGGATCCGGCCGCCCAGCCTGTACGCGGCGTTCGGCGACAAGCGCGCGCTGTTCGGCGAGTGCGTCCGCCGCTACGAGGAGCGGCACGGGGTGCTGGTGACGCGCGCGCTCACCGAGGAGCCCACCGCCGAACGCGCCATCGGCCGCATGCTGCGCGAGTTGGCCGCCGACTACACCGATCCGTCCCACCCGCCCGGCTGCCTCATCATCACCGCGACCGCCAACCACGGCCCCGACTGCGCCGACGTCGCCGAGGAGCTGCGCGCCATGCGGCTGGCCACCAAGCAGAGGATCGCCGACCGCATCGCCGCCGACGTCCGCGCCGGGCTGCTGCCCGACTGGACCGACGTCACCGGGCTGGCCACCTTCTTCGCCGCCGTCATCCAGGGCATGTCCCGCCAGGCCCAGGACGGCGCCACCCGCGCCGACCTGGAACGCGTCGCCGCCATGGCCATGCACGCCTGGCCCCCCTCCCCCGCCTGACCCCGCACCACCCCGCCACCGCCCCCTCGCCGTCATTCAGGGAGGCGACCGGTTGCGCCGTCCACCCGGCAGCTGCCGCGGGGCCAGGTCGTGCTTCGAAGCCGGTTGAGCCATTCGCTGATGGCGGTGACCTCAGCAGGACGGCCTGGTGGCCAGCGGGAGCGTGGCGGAGCGGGTGGCCACGGCCGGGTGGCGCCCGAACCGGTTGGTGCGCGTCCGTCCACGTTGCAATGTGGGCAGGGCGGCCGCGTCGGAGTCGGGCGGGCGGCCGCCGTCCCAGCCCGCTCGCACACGGCGGCGGTGCCACAGAGCCGCACGGACGGCGGACGCCCCGGCTGCCAAGATCCGCCGACAGGGCCTATGCGGCGGTCTCGTCGAGGAACGTTGTGATCAGCTTCAGCCACTCGTCGGGGCGTTCGGCGAACGGCAGGTGGCCGGAGTCCAGCTCGGCCGCGCGGGCGCCGGGGATGCGGGCGGCCACGTCGCGCTGGACGGGCGGCGGGACGAGCCGGTCGGCGGTGGTGACGACGACCAGCGCCGGGACCGTCAGCGCGGCCAGCTCGGCGCGGACGTCGACGCGCCGGACCAGGTCGACGTGCTCGGGCGCGCCCGGCGGGACGGTGGCGGCGGTCGCGGCCGCGGCATCGGCGAGGCCGTCCTCCGGCAGGGCGGCCAGCGCGGACGGGCCCGGCGCGACGAACGTGAGGAAGTCGCCGAGCGCCGTGCGGTCCGCAAGCTCCAGCAGGCGCGCCCACAGGTCGGCGAGCAGGCGCAGGTGGTTGTCGGGGCGCGCGAACGTCGCCGTCAGCACCAGTGCCTTCACCCGGTCGGGGTGGCGGGTGGCGGCGCGGACCGCGACGGGGCCGCCGAGCGAGTAGCCGACGATCGAGAAGGTGTCCAGGCCCTCGTCCACGGCGGCGCCGACCAGCTCGTCGGCCAGCCGGTCGAGGGTGAGCGGGACGTCGGACCGCGGCGTCCCGCCGGTGCCCGGGTAGTCGACGCCGACGACGGTGCGGCCCTCGGCCAGGCCGTCCAGGATCGGGCCGTAGTTGGGCTCGATGCCGCCGCCCGCGCCGTGGGCGAGGGCCACCCCCGGCCCGCCGGTGCCGCGAACCGTGCGCGCGAACCTGCTCATGCTGCTCCTCCACTGTTCTTTAGCGCTCGATACAGAATCCTAGGACACTATATGTAGTGATCGATACAAATCTCGGGGTGGACTTTCCCCTACCCCAGGAGAGGTGTTGCGCCCATCGAGACGGCCGGATCCGCTCCGTAGCGTCGACCACGACACCGACCGAGGCCCCTAAGACGCCGCACGGAGGCGAACACGATGACCCCACACAACGGCGAAGCGCTGCGGCTGGTGGCCGTGCGCAAGCAGTACGGAACGGTGACCGCCCTCGACGGCGTGTCGCTGAGCCTCCCCATGGGGACGTTCACCGCCGTCATGGGACCGTCCGGCTCCGGCAAGAGCACCCTGCTGCACTGCGCGGCCGGGCTCGACCGTCCCACCGCGGGCCGGGTGTACGTCGCCGGCGCGGAGATGACCGGCGACGACGAGACCGCGCTCACCAAGTTCCGGCGCGAGCGCATCGGGTTCGTCTTCCAGCGGTTCAACCTGATGCCGACGCTGACCGTCCTGCAGAACGTCCTGCTGCCGCGCCGGCTGGCCGGGATGCCGGTCGACAAGGCCCGCGCCATAGCGACGCTGCGCCGCGTCGGCCTCGGCGACCGGCTCAGCCACCGGCCCGCCGAACTGTCCGGCGGCCAGCAGCAGCGCGTCGCCATCGCCCGCGCCCTGGTCACCCAGCCGCAGATCGTCTTCGCCGACGAGCCGACCGGCGCGCTGGACACCCGCAGCGCACGCGAGGTGCTGGCCCTGCTGCGGGAGACGGTCCGGCGGGACGGGCAGACCATCGTGATGGTCACCCACGACCCGGTCGCCGCCGCACACGCCGACTCGGTGATCTTCCTGGCCGACGGGCGCCTGGCCGGGAGCATGCTCGCCCCCTCGCCCGAGGCCGTCGCCGAGCGGCTGGCCCACCTGGGCGACGACCTTCGGGTGGGGGTGCGACCGGCATGATGTTCGGACTCGCCCTGCGTTCCCTGCGCCACCGCACCGGCGCGTTCGCCGCCGCGTTCTGCGCCACGTTCCTCGGCGGGACGCTCGTCATGGCGTTCGCGTCCCTGCTCGACACCGCCGTCGCCGACGGGGTGCCGGCGACCAGCCGGGAGACCCTGATCACCATGGCGAGCGTGGTGGGCGGCTGGGGGCTGATCATGGTGGCCTTCTCCGTCACCTCCACGCTGTCGCTGGCCGTGCGCCAGCGCACCGACGAGATCGCCCTGCTCAAGAGCGCCGGCGCCACCCCCGCCCAGATCCGCCGGATGATCGTCGGCGAGGCGGCCGCGCTCGGCCTGGCCGGCACGCTGGCCGCGATCGTCCCGGCCCTGCTCGGCGGGCGCCTGCTGCTGGACCTGCTGATCGACACCGGCCAGGTGGCGCCCGGCGTGGAGTACGCCTTCGGCCCGTTCGCCCTGACGATCGGGGCGGCGGTGACGTTCGCCGGATCGACGTTCGCGGCCCTGCTGACCGCGCGGCGCACCACCCGCATGCGGGTCACCGAGACGCTGCTGGAGGCGGGCACCCGCAGCGGCCGCACCAGCCGCAAGCGCGTCGTCTTCGCCCTGCTGTTCCTGCTGCTGGGCGCCGACCTCGCCATCGTCACCGCCACGGTGATGCGCGGCGAGGGCTCCGACGCCATGCAGACCGCCGGGCAGACGTCCATCTGGGTCGCCGTCGGGTTCGCCCTGCTCGGCCCGATGCTGCTGAGCGCCTCGGCCCGCCTGCTGGCCGGGCCGCTGGCGGCCGCGGGCGCCGCCGGGTACCTCGCCCGGCACAACCTGAGCGGACGGACCCAGCAGCTGGCCGGGGCGCTGATGCCGATCATCCTGTTCACCGGCATCGCCACCGGCACCATCTACATGCAGCGCGTCGACGACGCCGCGCTCGCCGCCGAGGGCCTGCGGGCCTCCGTCGAGCAGGACAACATCAAGACCCTCAACTTCGTCGTCGTCGGGATGCTGGTGCTGTTCGCGGCGATCATGCTGATCAACACGCTGATCGCAACGACCATGGACCGGCGCGGCGAGTTCGCCCGCCAGCGGCTCACCGGCGCCACGCCCCGCCAGGTGCTCGCCGTGACGGGCCTGGAGGCCGCGGTGCTGACCGTCGTCGGCGTGGTGTTCGGCACGATCGCCGCCCTGTGCACGATCGTCCCGTTCACGTACGCCCGCACCGGCGACCCGCTGCCGGACGACACCCTCGCCGTCTACGCCGGAGTCGTCGCCGTGGCCGCCCTCCTCGCTCTGACCACCAGCCTGGCCACGACCCGCCGCGCACTGCGCACCCCCGCCGTCGAGGCGGTGGCCGTCTGATCCACGACGATGCTCCGGGCGGTCCGGGGCGGTTCCCCGCGAACCGCCCCGGACCACGCATGATGGGACACTGACGGCCATGAGCGTTGCGGCACATCTGGAGAAGATCGGCCTTCCCCTCGTCGAGGAGCAGCTCGCGCATCCGACCGTGGCGGGCATCGCCCGCGGCGACCTCGATGACGCGGTGTTCCGGTCCTGGCTGGAGCAGGACTACCTGTACCTGCTGGACTACGTGCGGGTCTTCTGCCGCCTGGCGTGGCAGGCGCCGTCCGACCACCTGGGCGACCTGGTCGACCTGGCGCACTCGACGTTTCACGTGGAACTATCCCTGCACCGCTCCCTGGCCGAGCCGTTCGGCGCCGACCTGGACAACGCCGTCAAGGGCCCGGCCTGCGCCGCGTACACGAAATTCCTGCTGGACAGCGCCGCCGACTACGCCGACGGGCTGGCCGCCCTCTACCCGTGCATGTGGGGCTACGCCACCCTGGGCGCCCGCCTCGCCGAGAACCCTCCGGCCGACCCCCGCTACCGCCGCTGGGTGGACACCTACAACGACCCCGACTTCGTCGCCCTCACCCGGCGCATCGCCCAGATGATCGACGAGGCCGACCCCGACCCCGCCCGCGCGGAGGAGCTCTTCCGCGAAGGCATGCGCCACGAACTCGCCTTCTGGAGCGTTCCGTAGCGCTCCCAAACCGCTGCCGGGGGTGCGGCCGCGACGGCACTGTCGCCGCACGGCCGCACCCCGAACGGAAGAGCGCGTGCCTGGGCGACAGCGGGGCTGTTCACCCGGGACGCTCGGACGGCGGCGCCGACGCCAAGTGACCGGGGAGGTGTGTCCCCTACCGGGTCTGGAGGGCCATGCCGGGCGAGTTCGGGGAGCGGGGGCCAGGTCAGCCGAGAGGTGCCGCCGTTAGGGCCGGGTAGTCGGTGTAGCCCTCAGCCCCGCCGCCGTAGATGAGGTCTTCCCGAATCGGGGCAAGTGGGGCGTCGGCGGCGAAGCGGCTGGGCAGGTCGGGGTTGGCGATGAACAGGCGGCCGTAGGAGAAGAGATCGGCCAGGTCCGCCAGCACCTTCTCCCCCGCCTCGCGAGTGGTCGGCTGGGGGCCGTTGAAGTTGGCGATGAGGGTCCCGGGCCGGCGGCGGCGCAGGTCGGCCAGGGCCGGGTAGTCGCCGCGTTCGATGACGTGCAGGTACGCCAGGCCGAGCGGGGCGAGGGTGCCGACCAGTGTGCGGTAGGTGCCCTGCGGGTCCTCTTCGGCGATCTCGTTCTCGGGGTTGTCCGGGGAGATGCGCAGGCCGACCCGTTCGGCTCCGACCTCGGCGGCGACGGCCTCCACGACCTCGACCGCGAAACGCAGGCGCCGGGTGAGGGAGCCGCCGAAGCGGTCGGTGCGCCGGTTGGTGTTCTCGGCGAGGAACTGCTGGACGAGGTAGCCGTTGGCGCCGTGCACCTCCACCCCGTCGAACCCGGCGCGGATCGCGTGCGGGCCTCGGCGGCGAAGGCGGCGATCGCGGCCTCGGCGTGCGCCGTGGTCATCGCACGCGGTGTGACGTGGTCGAGCCAGCCGTCCTTGGTGAAGATCCGCGCGTGCTCGACGCGGACGGGGGACGGCGCGAGGGGCGGTCCGCCGTCCGGCAGCGTCACCGGGCCCGGCCAGCACCGCCGCACGCACGCCACAGATGGTCATGCGGACGGCGCCGACGGGCACGTCGTGTGTGCGCGTCGCCGGTCCAAGCGACGCGGGCATCGGCCGGAGAGCGGCCGACCAAAAGGTCAAACCTGGATTTGACGGACATTGTGCCGACGAGAGCCGACACACGCTCTCATGGACTTGTCCCGGACAGGACAAGGATCGCCCTTGGCATTACTTAAAGTTACTTCAATTATACAGAGAGTAAGGTAGGGTTCGCTGTGTGGTAGCGAGCCGATTCCGGCGGACACCGGCGACCGGCCCATCGGGGGCGGTTCTCTGGCCGGTCCTGCTGGGGCTGGTCGTCCTGCTGACCGGGGCGTCCGGGGCGTGCTCGGAGGTGGCGCCGTGCGCCGCCATCACATCGCTGGTCGCCGACGAGGAGATCCTCCGCGCCGCCAACTCGGGTGAACGCGACACCGGACGCGGCGAGTCGACCGGGGAGCACGAGGCCGTCCGCCCGCAGGCCGCGGGCCGGACGCGCCAGCTCGCCCTCGTCCGCGCGCCGGCCTCGCTGGACGCGTCCGCGCAGCCGTCCCCCACAGCGCGGCGGGCCGACGAGCGTCCGGTCGGGGTTACCGGCGCCAGGCGGCTCATCGAGCTGAACGTCTCCCGTACGTAAACGCGCCGCGGGACGGCCGTGTCCGGCCCCAGCCCGCACTTCTGAGATCCGTCACGTCCAGAAGTGGGATTCCGCATGCGCCTAGGAAACGTTCACGTGGTCACGGAGAAATGGCGCTTCCACTGCCTGCACTGCTTGCGGGTGTGGGAGGCCCTGTACGAGGCGCGGCACGCCGGCGGCGGCCATGGCGGCCACGCGGTCGCCTGGCGTCTGGACGGTGTGGCCGCGCAGCCGCCCTGGATCGACCCGGTCTGCCAGAACTGCACCAGCCTGCGGGTGAAGGTGCTTCCGGCCGGGCCCATCGTCCCGCGGCAGCGCTGAGCCGGCACCGGTAGGACGGCGAGGGACCACGGCGACGAGGCCGTGGTCCCTCGCGTTCGCGAGCGGTCAGCGGTCGGCGGAGACCTCCGCGCGGGGGGCGGCGGGACGGGCCGTCCCGCCGGGCAGGGCCGAGGCGTCCCCGACCGGGCGGAAGCGGCGCAGCCGCAGGCTGTTGCTGACGACGAACACCGAGGAGAACGCCATGGCCGCACCGGCGATCATCGGGGTGAGCAGCCCGGCGGCCGCCAGCGGCAGCGCGGCCACGTTGTAGGCGAACGCCCAGAACAGGTTGCCCTTGATGGTGCGCAGGGTCCGCCGCGACAGGGCGATGGCGTCGGCGGCGGTGCGCAGGTCGCCGCGCACCAGGGTCAGGTCGGACGCCTCGATCGCCACGTCGGTGCCGGTGCCCATCGCCAGGCCGAGGTCGGCCTGGGCCAGGGCGGCGGCGTCGTTGACGCCGTCCCCGACCATCGCCACGGTGCGGCCCTCGTCCTGCAGCCGCTTGACGACGGCGACCTTGTCGGCGGGCAGCACCTCGGCGATGACCTCCTCGATGCCCACCTGCCCGGCGACGGTGCGGGCGACGGTCTCGTCGTCGCCGGTCAGCAGCACCGGACGCAGCCCCAGCGCGCGCAGCCGCGCCACGGCCTCGGCGGAGGTCGGCTTGATCTGGTCGGCCACGGTGATGACCGCGCGGGCCCGGCCGTCCCAGCCGACGGCCACGGCGGTGTGCCCGCGCTCGCGGGCCGCGGCCATCGCCTTCTCCAGTTCGGGAGTCAGGTGCTGGGACCACTCGGCGAGCAGCTGCGGACGTCCGGCGACCACGGCGTGCCCGTCCACCATGCCCTGGACGCCCAGCCCCTCGATGTTGGCGAAGTCCTCGACGGTCGGCAGGGCGCCGACGCGTTCGGCGGCTCCGGCGGCGATGGCGCGGGCGATGGGGTGCTCGGACGCGTGCTCCAGCGCGCCCGCCAGCCGCAGCGCCTCGCCGGCGTCGACGCCGTCGGCGGTGTGCACGTCCACCAGCGCCATGACGCCGGTGGTGACGGTGCCGGTCTTGTCCAGCACGACGGTGTCGATGCGCCGGGTGGACTCCAGCACCTCCGGGCCCTTGATCAGGATGCCGAGCTGGGCGCCGCGTCCCGTGCCGACCATCAGCGCGGTCGGCGTGGCCAGGCCCAGCGCGCACGGGCAGGCGATGATCAGCACCGCGACCGCCGCGGTGAACGCGGCCGCCGGCTGCGCGCCCGCACCGAGCCAGAAGCCCAGCGTGGCCGCGGCCAGCGCGATCACGATCGGGACGAACACCGCGGAGATCCGGTCGGCCAGCCGCTGCACCGCCGCCTTGCCCGTCTGCGCCTCCTCCACCAGCCGGGCCATCTGCGCCAGCTGCGTGTCCGCGCCGACCCGGGTCGCGCGCACCAGCAGCCGCCCGCCCGCGTTGACGGTGGCGCCGACCACCGCGTCGCCGGGGCCGACCTCGACCGGCACCGACTCGCCGGTCAGCATCGAGGCGTCCACGGCCGAGGAGCCCTCCTCGACCACCCCGTCCGTGGCGATCTTCTCGCCGGGGCGGACGACGAATACATCGCCCACGGCCAGCCGTTCCACCGGGATGCGCTCCTCGCGACCGTTCTCGCGGACGACCGAGACCTCCTTGGCGCCCAGCTCCAGCAGCGCGCGCAGCGCCGCGCCCGCCCGGCGCTTGGACCGCGCCTCGAAGTACCGCCCGGCCAGCAGGAACGCGGTCACCCCGGCGGCGGCCTCCAGGTAGATGTCGGCCGACCCGTCCGAGCGGGTCATGGTGAACTCGAACCCGTGCCGCATGCCCGGTTCCCCGGCGGAGCCGAAGAACAGCGCCCACAGCGACCACCCGAACGCCGCCAGCGTGCCCAGCGACACCAGGGTGTCCATGGTCGCCGTGCCGTGCCGCAGGTTCGTCCAGGCCGCCCGGTGGAACGGCCATCCGCCGTAGACGACCACGGGCGCGGCCAACGTCAGCGACAGCCACTGCCAGTACTCGAACTGCAGCGCCGGGACCATCGCCATTGCGATCACCGGCACGGCCAGCACCAGCGACGTGATCAGCCGTTGCCGCAGGGGGCGCAGCTCCCGGTCGGCTTCGTCCCGGCCGTCCTCGGCCGTCTCGTCACGCGGCGGCTGCGGCAGCGTCGCGGTGTACCCGGCCTTCTCCACCGTGGCGATCAGCTCTTCGGGCGTGACGCCCGGGGGCGCCTGGACCGTGGCCTTCTCGGTGGCGAAGTTGACCGTCGCGGTCACGCCCTCCAGCTTGTTCAGCTTGCGTTCGATGCGGGCGGCGCACGAGGCGCAGGTCATCCCGCCGATCGCCAGCTCGATCCGCCCGGACGCGTCGCCCGTGCTCATCGCCTTCCTCCTCGTCGATCGCCCGCGGGATCAGTGCCCGTGCCCGTGTCCGTCATCGCCGCCCTCCTCGGCCGGAGCGGTCGGCGCCGCCGTGTTCCCGGCCACCGCCGTGAATGCGGCCGTGCGGACCTTGCCCCCATGCTGGAAGTCCAGGTAGAGGCGGTATCTTCCCGGGCTCGGCACTTCGACTTCGAACGTCACGTCCGGGCCCGGCCGGGTGCGGCCGTCGCCGGGCGTACCGTCCGGGTGGACGTGCAGGTAGGCCATGTCCTGGTCGCGCAGCGCGACCAGGTGCCCGTACGCCTCCAGGTACGGCTCCAGGTCGGTGACCGGCCGGCCGTCCCGGCTCACCGAGAGGGTGAGCCTGCTCGTCCGTCCCGGAACCAAGGTGCCGGTCAGCTCGACCTCGTAGCCGTCCGCCTTCGCGACCTGCCCGGCGGGCGGCACGGTACGCGGCCGGTAGTCGCCCGGCGCCGTCACGTCGGTGCCGAGCGTGAGCTGCTCGGCCGCGCTCGCGGCCTTGAAGTCGGTGAAGAACCGGTAGGGGCCGGGGTCGGGCAGCGTCAGCGGAACGGTCCAGACGCCGCCGCCCGCCTCGGTCGGATGCAGGTGCTGGAACCCCGACAGGTCGCGGCGCGCCACGATCAGGTGCAGCGGCTTGCCGTGCAGGGGTTCGAAGCGGGTGACGGGTTCGCCGTCCGGCCCCGTCACCGAGAACCGGAAGTCGGTGCGCTCGCCCGGGGTGATCGTCGTGGTCTCGGGCGTGAGCGTGTAGCCGTCCTGGGACACCTGGAGCCCCGCCGGGACGTGCGCGGACGTGTTCCGGACCGTGCTCTCGGCCTTGTGCGTGCCGGCGGTGGCGTCGATCGGCCCGACGGCCGCGCCGACCCCCGCCGCACCGCCGAAGACGGCCGCCAGGCCCAAGGCGAACGCCCCCAGCTTGATCGCCGTGTTCATGGTCTGCTGCTCGCTTCCCTCGTTCACCGTGGCGGCCGCCGTATGCGGTCGTCCCCCTCCGCCCGGCGCGGATCAGCGCGCCGGGACGGGGCGGGCGGGAGACGGCCGGGTCAGGCCGTCACCTCGTATCCGGCCTCTGCCACGGCCGCGCGGACCTTGTCGTCGTCGATCGGCCCCTCGCTGGTGACCGTGACCCGCCCGCTGGCCAGGTCCACGTCCACGGCGGTCACACCGTCGATCTCGCCGACCTCCTCCTTGACGGAGCTGACGCAGTGACCGCAGGTCATCCCGGTGACGGTGTAGGTGGCGGTGCTCATCGCGACGTTCCCCTCATCCCTGATTTTACCCCCTAGGGGTATCTGACGAGGGTCATGCTACGCACCCGGCACAGCACTCGCAACCCCTACCCCCTAGGGGTTATCGGACGACCCGGGTGATTCTCGGCACATCACCCGCGAACCAGGTTATCCACAGGCTTCCGACGCGCGTCGGCGGGGGACTCGACGGCAAAAGGCACTGTTTGTAGTGGTATTTCGAGTGAAACCCCCCACCGGACGGGCCGATCCGGAGTTGTGCACAGGGTTGTCCACAGGTTTCCACAGGGGTGTGGAAACCTGTGGACAAGGGGTCCGGGACGCCTCGGATACTGTGAGTCATGCCCGAACTGCCAGAGGTCGAGGCCCTCGCCGCCTTCCTGCGCGAACGGGCGGTCGGCCACGCCGTCGCCCGCGTCGACGTCCTCGCCGTCCCCGCGCTCAAGACCTATGATCCCCCGGTCACGGCCCTGGCGGGCCTGTCGATCACCGGCGTCGCCCGGCACGGCAAGTTCCTCGACCTCGACGTCGACGGTCTGCACCTGGTCGTCCACCTGGCCCGGGCCGGTTGGCTGCGCTGGCGCGAGCAGGTCCCCCCGCGGCCCGCCCGGCCCGGCGGCAAGAACCCCCTGGGGGTGAGAGTGCACCTGGACGACGGCTCGGGCTTCGACCTCACCGAGGCGGGCTCCAAGAAGGGCCTGGCCGTGTACGTCGTCCGCGCCCCGGCCGAGGTGCCGGGCATCGCCACGCTCGGCCCGGACCCGCTGGACGAGGGCTTCACCGCCGAGGCGCTGCGCGGCATCATCCGGGGGCGCCGTACGCAGATCAAGGGCCTGCTGCGCGACCAGCGGATCATCGCGGGCATCGGCAACGCCTACTCCGACGAGGTGCTGCACGCCGCCCGGATGTCCCCGTTCAAGATCGCCGACACGCTGACCGACGACGAGATCGCCGGCCTGCACGAGGCGATCGTCACCACCCTGCGCGACGCCGTGGCCCGCTCCACCGGCCTGGCCGCCCAGGACCTCAAGGGCGAGAAGAAGACCGGCCTGCGCGTGCACGGCCGCACCGGCGAGAAGTGCCCCGTCTGCGGCGACACGATCCGCGAGGTGTCCTTCGCCGACTCCTCGCTCCAGTACTGCCCCACCTGCCAGACCGGCGGCAAGCCCCTGGCCGACCGCCGCCTCTCCCGCCTCCTCAAGTAGCTTCCCGAAGTCACAGCGGAGGCTCGAAGGCAGCCCAGGTCCCCGCACGAGAGTGCCCTTTCGAACCGCTTGCCGACGCGGCATCCACACCACACGAGCACGTCGACATGCACGTGACAGTGGGCGCTCGAACCGTCCGCCGACGCGAAGATCCCACCGTGCGGCACGGGCGCGCCGGGCAACGCCCGACCCCGCGCAGTTGGCGGAGCGGCCGTATCACCGGGAGCACAGGTCAGACGGGCGACGCCGGGCAACGGCCCCCCTGGGCAAGTACCGGCATTCGTGCACACCGCCATGGGCGCGGAGATCGAACAGACAAGGCGGCCACGGGAGTTGGGGCGGGTGCAGGGGTGCGCCACTCGGGAGCTGCACGCCCGCGCCAACTGGTGCGAGTGGAGAAGGGGGCGCTGTGCGTAGTGCGGGTGGCATTCGGCGGGGGTGGTCGCCGGACGCGTCGCGCGGGGGAGGCATTGGAGTCGTTCGCTGATGCGGCACTCACATCGCGCGAGTGCAGGCGCGTCAGGCGCCTCCTACGCGCGGCACAGCGCGTGGCCCCGGCTCCATGCGGTGGGCCAAGTGGCCGTTTCTTGCCGCTGGGGCGCGCAAGTTGAACGAGTGATGCGGCCACGCAGGCGCGGCGGACAAAGGGTTGTGCCATTCGGGGCGCTGGCCGTGTCACCGGCAGGCCCAGGGCCCGCTCCACGTGGGACGCCGACAGCGATGGGCGGGGGCCATCGATGGACCCGGTCGCGTGACGGTAGGCGTCCGAGCCGCTCGCCAATGCGACGTCCACACCGCGCGAGCACTGCACGCCGAGCGACGCCACGGAGCGTGGCGCAGCAGGCTTCCCCGCCCACGCGGTATGCGAAGCGTTCATGCCGCCGGGGCGCGCAGGTCGAAAGGCGACGTACCGGGCCGCGGCGGGTGCAGGGTCGTGCGCCGCTCGGGTGCTGCATTCGTGCACGCCGCTAGGGGCGCGCAGATCGAACAGGCAGCGCAGTCACAGGGGCCGTGGCAGGCGTGCCGGGGGGCTTCCTGGCGGCTTGCTTGGGCCGGGTGACGCCCTGCATGTGCCGCAGCGTGAGGTCGCGTGGCGGTATTTGGTGTTGTTGATGGGGACGTGGGCGTGTTTCAGTGGCGAGTGCGAGCGGGGAGGACTCGTCAGCTGCCGTTGGCCGCGTCGCCGAACAGGGGGGCCACCTGGTTCCAGCGGTGCAGTTCACAGCCGTTCTTGCGGGTGAAGCCCGCGTCGATCTGCTGGCCGCGCCAGGTGCCCTTGACCTTGGCCTCCTGGGGGCCGCCGTAGATCTCGGTGCAGATCTGCTGCGGCGAGACCGGCTTGAACGGGTCCTGGGCCTTGTTCAGGGCCGCGCATGCCTTGGCGGCGTCGGGGTGGTCGCCCCCGGCGGGGTCGCAGGTCAGGGTCCAGGTCTTTGGGGCGGCCTTGGCCGATGCGCGTACCTCGACCGTCAGCTGGGCGGCCGGGGAGCGGGACGGCTGGACGGTCGTGGTGCCCGAGGCGTTGTCGCGGGGGGAATCCGCCGCCTGTTCGGAACCGCAGGCCGACAGGGACAGGAGAGTGGCGAGTGCGGGCGTCGTGAAAATCAGCGTCCGGTACCGCATGCGTGATTCGACGCAGGGGGGTTCCGCGCGGTTCCATGGGGGTGTGATGAATTTCGGGGAAGACGTTCCCGCCGTCGACGCCGCGGACGTTCCGCAGGACGCCTACCTGCTGGACGTGCGCGAGCAGGACGAGTGGGACGCGGGCCACGCGCCTCAGGCGGTGCACATCCCGATGGGCGAGCTGAGCGACCGCGCCGCCGAGGTGCCGCGAGACCGGGACGTCTACGTCATCTGCCGCTCCGGCATGCGCTCGGCGCAGGTGACCATCGCGCTCAACAACGCGGGCTGGCTGGCCAAGAACGTCGACGGCGGAATGAAGCGCTGGGCCGAGGTCGGACGGCCCATGGAGTCCTCGGGCGACGGACCCGCCTACGTGGCCTGACCGAGGGGCTTTTTGTCGGAGTTTGACGCTGACTGTACGATCTGCAGCGTTCACCGTCTGACCGCGGGAGCTCGGGCCGACACACCGGGCTGAGAGGGCGACTGTGGCCGGGCCGCCGCGACGGCACCCGGCGCGGGCACCGCACGGCGTCGCCGACCGCATGAACCTGTCCGGGTAATGCCGGCGTAGGGAGCGTGCCCCTTGACGTCGTCGTCCGCCGTCCACGGGACGAGTCCTCGCGACGAGGTCCCCTACACCCTCGACGAACCCGCGCCGAAGGTCCTCGGCTTCTGGGACCAGAGCGCGTTCTGGGCCAACCTGGGCGTCAGCCTGTTCGCGTTCTCCGGCGCGTACACGGTGCTGGCGCCCGACGAGAACGGGGCGCCGACCCTGTCGATCGCGGCGGGCATCGTCGCGATGATCGTCGGCACCGCGATCGGCGGGCTGATGCTCGGCCTGTCGGCGGTGCCGGGCGCGCGCACCGGGCAGCCCGCGATGGTGCTGCTGCGCGGCCTGTTCGGGGCGCGGCTGTCGTACGCGCCGACCGTGCTGAACGTCGCCCAGCTCGTCGGGTGGGGCACGTTCGAGCTGATCGTGATCGCGGACGCGGCGCGGGCCCTGTACGACGGGGTGCCGCGCTGGGTGTACGTGGTGGCCGCCGGGGTGCTGACCACGGCGCTGACGATCCGTCCGCTCGGCTCGGTGCGGCTGCTGCGCCGGTACGTCACCGCGGCGGTGCTGGTCGCGCTGGTCTACTTCTACGTCCAGCTGCTGCGCGAGCCGCTGCCGGACCTGACCGAGGGGTCGTGGGGCGGCTTCTGGATCGGCGCGGACGCGGCGCTGGCCGTGTCGATCTCGTGGGTGCCGGTCGCGGCCGACTACACCCGGCACGCCCGCAGCGCGCGCGGCGCGTTCGGCGCCGCCGCCGTCGGCTACTCGGCCACCCAGATCGTCGCCTATGTCCTCGGACTGCTGGCGCTGGCCCTGGTGGCGGGCGACTCGGCGCAGGTGTTCGACCCGTTCCTGCACGTCACCCTGGGGGCGGTGGTCTTCGCGGTGTTCGTGCTGCGCGAGGCGGACCAGTCGTTCGCCAACGTCTACTCCACCGCCGTGTCGATCCAGAACCTGGTGCCGCGCGCCGACCGGCGGGTGCTGACGGTGACGCTGGGGGCGGGCACCACCGCGCTGGCGCTGGTGCTGAACATCGGCGACTACGCCGGTTTCCTGTCGCTGATCGGGTCGGTGTTCGTGCCCATGCTGGGCGTGCTGGCCGCCGACTTCTTCCTCGGCCGCGGCCGCGGCGGCTGGGACCTGTCCCGCACCGCCCCGGCCCGGTGGAGCATGATCGCCGCGTGGGCGGTCGGGTTCGCGGCGTACCAGCTGGTCAACCCCGGGTCGGTCGGCTGGTGGGCGGCGCTGTGGCGGGACGTGCGGGAGGCGCTGGGAATCGCGCCGCCGTCCTGGATGAGCGCGTCGCTGCTGTCGTTCCTGGTGGCCGCGCTGGTCACCCTGCTGGTCGGGCGGATCGCCCGGTTCCGCGGCCGATAGGACGAACAGGCGCGTTCTTCCGGCGGAGAGCGTCACGACGTGAGAACCTTTCGCAAGTCGTTGGCTCTCGGCGGGACGAGGTCCGGTGGCACGATGGCAGACGTGCAGCACGACGTCCACGGCCCGACCGCGCGCGCCGTCGTCGAGTGCGCGGCCGATGCGATCGTGGCCGTCGACGACCGGCAGCGCGTCACCGTGTGGAACCCGGCGGCCGAGCGCATGTTCGGCTGGACGGCCGAGGAGGTGCTCGGCCGCGTCGCGCCGATCGTGCCGGACGAGCTGAAGGCCGAGCACAACGCCGTCCAGGAGCGGCTGCTGACCCGGCGCGGCGCCGAGGGCCTGGAGAGCGCCGACACCGGGCAGATCTCCATCGCCACCCGGCGCCTGCGCCGCGACGGGCGGCTCATCGACGTGCGCATCGACACCAGCGTCCTGCAGGACCGCGACGGCCGGCTGCTCGGCTGGGTCGGGGTGTACCGCCCGGTCGAGGAGGACGAGGTCGTCCAGCACCACATGGCCGAGCGGGCCCGGCTGGTGCGGCGGCTCAACGACATCGTCGCCGACCTGAACGCCGAACTGGACCTGGACACGGTGCTGGACCGGATCACCGCCGCGCTGATCGAGCTGACCGGCGCGGACGCGGGCGGCTTCGTGCGGCTGGAGCGGGACCGGCTGCGGCTGGTCACCGTCAACGGGCTGCCCGAGCACATGCGCGGCGCCACCGCCGACCTGCGCTCCAGCCTCGTCGGGGAGCTGCTGCGCTCGGGCAAGACCGTGATGCTGGCGGGCGGGGAGCGGCGGCTGGACGACCTGATCTGGTCCGAGCTGCCCGGCCTGCACACGGTGGCGCTGGGCCTGTCGTTCCTGCAGAACGAGCCGTACGGGGCGCTGTACGCGCTGTTCTCCGGCCGCCGCGTCGGGCACACCGAGCTGGAGCTGCTGGAGCTGCTCGCCGGGCACGCCGGGGTCGCGGTCGGCAACGCGGTGGCCTACGCCGAGGTGGTCCGGCAGCGCGCGCACGAACGCGCCGTGATCGACTCCAGTGCGGACGGCATCGCCGTGCTCGACCGCGACGGCGTGGTGCGGCAGTGGAATCCGGCCGCGCACCACCTGACCGGGGTGCCGCCGGAGGAGGCGATCGGCCGGCCGCTGCCGTTCGAGGCGCCCGCCCCCGGCGAGATGACCACCTTTCCGCTGCCGTCGGGCATCTGGCTGAACGTGCTGGCCGCCGAGATCGAGGAGACCGGCGAGGTCGTGGTCGACTTCCGCGACGTCAGCGAGGCCAAGGCGCTGGAGGAGGCCAAGGACCTGTTCCTGGCCACCACCAGCCACGAGCTGCGCACCCCGATCACGGTCGTGCAGGGGTTCGCCAGCACGCTGGTCAACCGGTGGGACGAGCTGGCCGACGCCGACCGCCGCTCCGCCGTCGCGACGATCGCCGAACGGGCCCAGTCGCTCGGCCGCCTCGTGGAGCACCTGCTGCTGGGGTCGCGGGCCGGACGCGACGAGCTGGCGGTGACCATCGACACGTTC
Organism: Actinomadura keratinilytica; assembly: GCF_039539665.1. Lineage (NCBI taxonomy): Bacteria > Bacillati > Actinomycetota > Actinomycetes > Streptosporangiales > Thermomonosporaceae > Actinomadura > Actinomadura keratinilytica. Next base: position 7,330 of record NZ_BAABDO010000095.1, on the reverse strand, counting down.
GACCTGGCCCGCGTGCTGGAGGGCGTGGTGGCGGGGTTCCGGTCGCTGTCGGAGGCGCACCCGGTGCGGCTGGAGGTGGCGCCCGGCCTGCCGCCGGCGCGGGGCGACGCGATGGCCACCGACATCGTCCTCGGCCAGCTGCTGGAGAACGCGATGAAATACTCCCCGGACGGCGGCACGGTCACCGTGCGGGCCTGGCCGGAGGATGACTCGATCGTCGTCACGGTGGAGGACGAGGGCATCGGCATCGCGCCCGGCGACCACGAGCGGGTGTTCGAGCGGTTCGTCCAGGGCGATGCGGGCGACCGCCGCCGGTTCGGCGGCATCGGCCTCGGCCTCTACATCGTCAAACGCCTGACGGAGGCGCAGGGCGGCCAGGTCAGCGCCCACCCGGGGCCCGGGGGCCGCGGCACCCGCATGCGCCTGGTGCTGTGCCGGGCTGAGGAAGGCGGCTGACCGGATCCGGACGGATGCCGTGACAGCTGGGGAACCGGATACGCAGGTGAAACTCCGGTGAACCCCCAGTGTGACGGACGAAACGCTCGCAGGAGGAGTAACCACCCGGAGGGTGGATAGATCCTGTGATGGTGCTGAGTGCGTGACCGGAGGGGATGTCGCTCGTTGTTGGGGAGACGGGTGATTCACCCGGGTTTCCGGTCAATATCATCAGGGCATTTCGGTCGGTACCGCCGAGGATGACGGGCCTCCGAGCAGCGGAGATGACGAGGAGGAGGTGAGGGCGTCGAGCGTCGTATTGCTGCCTCATGCGCCGTCCAGCGTTGCCGCGGCGCGCCGGCGCCTCAGCTCCGAGCTGCTCGCCTCCGGGGTCTTCGAGTCGGTCGTGGACGACGCCGGCGTCATCATCAGCGAACTGATGAGCAACGCCCTGCGGCACGCCAGGCCGCTGCCGTGCGGGCAGGTCCGCGTGACGTGGGTGCGGCGCGGGGAGCGGCTGGAGGTCGCCGTCAGCGACGGCGGCGCCAGCACCGAGCCGCGGCGCGGGCCGGGCACCCTGTCCTCCCTCGGCGGACGCGGCCTCAGCATCGTGGAGGCCCTCGCGGAGGGCTGGGGCGTCCGCCACGAGGAGGGCGTCACCACCGTGTGGGCCGTCCTGTACGCCCCGCGCGGCACCGGAGGCAACGGCGCGGCATCCCATCCAGGCGCCCACACCCTCATGCCGAACTTCGACCTGGACGACGGCTTCGACCTGGACGACGGGGTGGACGACCCGGGAAACCCCCTGCTCAACGGCCACTACCCGCACTCCACGCCGACACGGGCATACCCCGCTTGATCGGCCGCACGGCGCGCCCTGTATGGTCTCTCGTCAAGCTCGGGCGCTGTCGTGCCCCCGTCGACACCGCCCGAGCACTCCAAACCTCTTGTCGGCCCACCTAGGCCGTGCTTCAAAGTGCGGCGAGCGTCGCCGCCATGGTCCCGGTTGCGGAGACCAGGCCCGACAGCGGCAGCGGTCGTCCACCCGCCTTCGACCCGGCCGACCACCGGGGACGCCATGCCGTCGGGCCGTGGACACCCGCCCTGTCAAGCCCGCCGCCCGCTATCAGGCTCTTCTCTGGCTCCACCTACTTTGAAACACGCCCTAAGGCACCAGCTGCCCTGCCGACGCCGCAACCGGCACCAAGCGGCGGTGCGTGGCACCACCCGCCCCACCAAGCCCACCAGGCCGCGCTACCCCCTGCTCACAGCGCTGCTGCGGCTCCACCCGGAATCACCCTGCAGGCATCGCAACGCCATCCGGGTACGACGGTCGGCCGACGCATGACGGGTCCGCGCCGGGTCATACCCCACCGACCTGCCGCACCCGCGTACCCTTCCGGCAACTGCTCGGTCTGTGTGAGGTCACGCACGCCGCATCCTCCAGGAAGGTGACGCCCCGACCATGCACCGCTGCGGCCGGGCAGGCCGCACAACGCAAGGAGCAGCATGGCGACCTCTGCGGCCACCAGGGGGATGCGGGGGAGGCAACCCGCTCACCGGCACCGCTCTGACCTGCACACTTGCACAACCGCCGGACTGCTGCAGAATCCACCCTGTACGGCCATACACAAGCCGCGCCCACCTGCGCCTTTACCCTCGGGCCGCATCATCACCCTGGAGGTATCGCAACCCAGTAAGGGCTGCACGGCTCGCCGGTCGTCTCATAGCGCCGCATCATCACCCTGGAGGTATCGCAACCGGCGGGCGCGTCTCTGGACGAGCTGGAGGCCGCGCCGCATCATCACTCCGGAGGTAGCGAGACTCCAGGTCGGAGACACCGCTGGTGGTTTCGGTGTCGAGGCCGCATCATCACGCTGGAGGTATGGCAACGCGACATCTCCGCCATCGTGGGGAGGTCGGGTTGTGTCGGGCCGTGTGTCCAGGCGGCGCTTGTGTGGGGGGTGTCGTGGTCGCGAGCAGGCCCTGCTGCCGCAGTTTGCGTGGCTGGCGCTTCGCGGCTCGCGTGCCGCGAAGCGCCGCCGCGTTTGAGAGAGTCAGGCGCCTTCGGTGAGTTCGCGCAGGTCCTTGGCCACGGAGAGCGAGCGTGCGTTCTCAGGGGCGAGGTCCAGGACCATCCGCGCGGTCGTCAGGTAGCGCGTCCGGCGCTGCTGGAGCGGGATGGCGTCGATGATCCGCGCAGCTTCCTCCATACCGGCCTTGGGGTCGGTGCGCACGTGGAGGGCCGCGGCGTGGAGGCGGACGCCCGTGGTGGTCAGGGTGTCGTCGGGGCCTCGGCCGCCGAGCACCGTGTCCTGTGCCTCCATGGCGTGCTTGACGTCGTTCGCGAGTGTGTAGATGAGGCTCTTGTCGAACCACAGGCCCTCTTCGCGCTTGGCCCAGTGCGGATCAAACGATGTGCTTGCGGGCATGCGCTCGAACGCCGTCTCCGCCTTTCGGAGTGTGACGACGGCTTCGTCAAGGCGTCCCAGCCGAGCAAGAGCCCCGGCCTCGGCGCACAGTGCGGAGACGAGCGGAGCACTGGGGAGGTCCCCCGCCAGTCGTCCTGCCTCCTGCGCGACCGCCAACACCACGTAGAGGTCGTCGGATCGGTCGCCCAACCGGTAGAGCGCTTCGCGGCTGCGGACCCAGGCGGCGAGCATGTCGTCCCCGGACTCGTCGCTCAGCGACCGCGTCTTGATCCACCACCGGTGCGACTCCCTGCGGTCTCCGAGATCCAAAAGCTTTCCGGCGATCAACAGCGCGTGCTGTGCGGCGGCGTGGGTGAGCCCCTTGCGCACCTCTTCGGGCTGCTCGCGGGCCAAGTGCGGGGCGATCGCGCCGAACTCGACGGCGAGCGCCTCAAGGATGGTGGCCGGTGGCTCGCGGCGTGCCCGCTGGCCGTATACGAGTGCCGCGTCCTCCCAGTCGTCGATCATCGACTGGGAGACGCTCGCGCCCGGGATCTTGGGCTCGGAGACCTGCCATGCCTGGGTGAGAGCGGCCAGAACAGGGGCGATGGTGGCACCGGCGGTGACCTTCGCACCGTCCTGCAGGAGTTCGCGTCGCTTCACGGGGCCTCGCTCCTTATCGGAGGCGTACTTGGTTGGTGAGGACTGCGGGTGTGCACCGTCACAGGTGCGCATGGTTGCGTGTGGCTGGTCTTGCCGGTGGCGCCTCTGCCCACGTCGTGGGCGCTTCGCGACGTCACTCGTTGCGAAGCGCCGTGCAAGGGCGCGTCAGATGTCTTGGTGGGGGTTCCATTGCTTCTTGAGTGAGGTGGGAGGTCGGGTTGTGTCGGGCCGTGTGTCCAGGCGGCGCTTGTGTGGGGGGTGTCGTGGTCGCGAGCAGGCCCTGCTGCCGCAGTTTGCGTGGCTGGCGCTTCGCGCTCGCTTGCCGCGAAGCGCCGCCGCGTTTGAGGGCGTCAGACGCCCTCGGTGAGTTCGCGTAGGTCCTTGGCCACGGGGAGCGAGCGTGCCTTCTCGGGGGCGAGGTCCAGTGCCAACCGGGCGGCTGACAGGTGACGCGTCCGACGGTACTGGGGCGGGATGGCGTCGATGATCCGCGCGGCCTCCTCCATACCGGTCTTGGGGTCGGTGCGCGCCTGGACCGCTGCGGCGTGGAGCCGGACACTGGTTGCGGTGAGTCCGTCTTCGGGGCTTCGGCCGCTGAGCACCGTATCCTGTGCCTCCTTGGCGTGCTTGACGTCGTTGGCGAGGGTGTAGATGAGGCTCTTGTCGAACCACAGGCCCTCTCCGCGCTTGGCCCAGTTCGGGTCGAGGATCGTGCTTGCGGGCATGCGCTCGAACGCCATCTCCGCCTGCCGGAGTTTGATGACCGCCTCATCGAAACGTCCCAGCTGAGCGAGGAGCATCGCCTCCGCTGCCAGCGCCGAGGAGAGGGGAGCACTGGGCCGATCTCCCACGAGCTGTTGCGCCTCCTGCGCCAGGACGAGCAACTCGGCGGGATCCTCGGAGGCGTCACCTCTCCGGGAGAGCACCTCCCGGCTGCGCACCCAGGACGCGAGCATGATGTCTCCGGACTCGTCGCTCAGGGCACGGGTCTTGGCCCACCACCGACCGGACTCCCTGCGGTCTCCGAGATCCACGAACTTGCCAGCGATCAGCAGCGCATGTTGCGCGGCGGCGTGGGTGAGCCCCTTGCGTACCTCTTCGGGCTGTTCGCGGGCCAGGTGTGGGGCGATCGCGCTGAACTCGTCGGCGAGTGCCTCAAGGATGGTGGCCGGTGGCTCGCGGCGTGCCCGCTGGCCGTAGACGATTGCGGCGTTCTCCCAGTCGTCGATCATTGCTTGGGAGACGCTCGCGCCCGGGATCTTGGGCTCGGAGACCTGCCATGCCTGGGTGAGAGCGGCCAGAACAGGGGCGATGGTGGCACCGGCGGTGACCTTCGCTCCGTCCTGCAGGAGTTCGCGTCGCTTCACAGGGCCTTGCTCCTTACCGGAGACTACGAGACGTGTTTTCACGTTACGCCCGCTGGCGGCGATTTCATCCTGGAGTTGTTCGATCAGGCGGCGCACCTCGAACAGGCAGCCCTCGCCGCTGATCGCCTGGTCGAGGGTCATGGTCGTTTCCAGGGTGGGGAGGCGCTCTCCTTTCTTGATCAGTGAGATGTACGCCTCGCTGCAGTCGGCGGCGCGGGCGATCGCCTTGTTCGGGCGGTTGTTGATGCGTGCGAGATGGGAGAACACCCGGGCGTAGATCCGCATGCAGATCATCGCGGTGGTGTTCACGGGCCGGTCGTTCATGATCACCCCACAGACGTTTTGTGGTGGGCAGGCCCCGCCGCTCACCCAGAGTTAACACCCCGCGACCGACGATAACCGGTGCTGGTCGGTAAAGCACGCGGCTCACGAAAATCGGCCAACGCGCGCGGCCGGTGCCCCGCCCCCTGTTGCCGGCCGCGCGCGACCAGAACGACCCGTCATACGGAAAGAATCCCATCAGTGAGCGACTCCCAAGAATCGATCTTCGACACGGACATCGACCGGGCGCTTGCCGAGTTGCGGCGCAGATTTCCCGGCGTCTGCCTGTGGTACGGCACCTACACCGGCCACTTCTGGGCGATGGTTCAGGACGCGGATGGCGACCGTCTGATCGAGGGATCGTCCTTCGCGGAATTCTCCGAGCACCTCGCCAAGGCCCTTTCCCCGCGCCCCAGCACCCCCACCCCGAAGCCGCACCCCCCGGTGCAGAAGGAGCCCGGGCACGGCCCCAATGAACGGTTAATCCCTCCCGGTCGCACTTTTGTTCCAAACGCCCCCGCGCCGAACCGGCCCACACCCCCCGTACAGAACCGGGCCGCGTCCACGGGGCGAAGCCACACCGCACCCGCCGACGGCCAAGGCACACCCAACGCGCCGAACCGGGCGACACCTGGCGCGCCCAACGCACAAACCCCGCCCACCCCCGGCGGCGGGTTCCCGCCCCCAAGCCGCCCCCCGACCGCCGCGCCACGCCCCCGCCCGCCTGACACGCAGCCCCGAAACATCCCGAACGAACCGGCGACGGGCGGCCCCGACAGCGCCGCCTCCCGCGTGCCGAACACAACGCCCGGCAGCCCACAACGCTTCGCACCAGGCGTGCCCAGCCAGGCACCACCCGCCAGGCCACAGCCCACGCCCACGCAACCGGGCCACGGTGCATCAGCCGCACCGCATGGAAGCGCGCCGAGCCAAGCGCCGACCGGTATCACCGGCAAGAGCCAACTCGGTGCACCGCAATGGATCGCGGACGGCACCCCGGCCCCTAACCCGCCGGGCAAAACGACGGCCAACGTCACCCATTCGGGCGCATCCGGCGTGGTCGGCGGGACCGCGTCCAACACCCCAGGCCCGCGCCCACCCGACATGCCGCGCCGTGCCGTGCACGGCATACCGGATCGGAGCATGCCGAGGAGAACGGTGGAACACGCCGCCGGTTGGGGCGCGTCCGGCAGGCAAGGTCCGCGTCCGTCCGACGTGCCGGAACAGGCTGGTGACGGTGCGCCAGACCCGGAGATGCCGGGTGAGCCGGGGACCGGTGTCGCCGGTTCGAGCGCGTCCGGCATGGGTGGCGGGGCGACGTCCGGCAGACCGGGCCCGCACCCGCCCGACGTGCCCGGATGGCCTGTGCGCGGCACGCCGGACCAGAGCGAGCCGAGCAGGACGGCGGCCGGTGTCGCTGGCAGGGCCCAGCTCGGTGCACCGCAGCGGGCCACGGACGGCTCCCCAGCCCCCAACCCACCGAGCAAAACGATGGCCGACGTCGCCCGATCGGGCGCATCCGACGTGGTCGGCGGGGCCGCGTCCAACACCCCAGGCCCGCGTCCGTCCGACATGCCGCGACGGGCTGTACTCGGCGCGCCGGATCGGAGCGTGCCGGGTAACTCGGCGGGTCGCGTTACGGGGACGGGCGTCCCTGGCCAAGCCACGTCCGCTCCCGCCCAAGGTGCATCCACTGGTCCCACGCAGGGAGTGTCATCGATTCCAGGTTGGGACGCGCCTGCTGTGCCGGGCACGAGCCTGCCGGGCAGCCCACATCGCTTCGCATCCGGTGCACCGAACCAGCACGCGCCGGGTGAAACGGCGGGCAGTGCCGCAGGTTCGGACGCATTCGGCAGGCCGAGCCCGCGCCCGTCTGGCGCACTGGGGCGGAGTGCGGATGGCGTGCTGGAACGGAGCGTGCCGGGTGCACATGGTCAGTCCGATTGGGCACTGGCCGCGGTGTCACACCAAGCCGGGGCCGGTGTGCCGGTTTCGGGCGTGTTCGGTGGGCGGGGACCGGGTGAAGCGGTGGCCGCTGCGGCAGGCGGGGCCATGCTCTGCGGGGCGGGCTTGGCCGATCCGGGCGTGGCGGGGCAGGGCGAGGCGCGTCCGCCGACGCGGCCGGGGGCGCCC
>NZ_BAABDO010000094.1:0-26301 GCF_039539665.1 Actinomadura keratinilytica | reverse complement strand
TCCCGCCCGCCCGGCTGGCCGAGCAGGTCGCGCCGCGCCCGCTCGTGCGGCGGTACGGCGCGGAGGCGGCGCTCGGCGCGGCGCAGGCGCGCGAGGACGCCTCGCTGCTGGAGCCGGTGCTGCCCGGCCTGCCGGTGCTGCGCGCCGAACTGGCCTGGGCGGTGCGCCACGAGGGCGCGCTGGACGTCGGCGACCTGCTCGACCGCCGCACTCGCATCGGCCTGGTGCCGGCCGACCGCGCCGCCGCCCTGCCCGCGGCCGAGGCCCTCCTTCCCGTGCCGTGACGCCGCGGTCGTCGGCCCGCGCGTCGGCCCGCGCGACGACCGGGCGCATGGTGGCGCAGTGTGACGGACGTGCGCTAGAGCAAGCTCGACCTAACCGTACGGGAAGCACACCCCTGCTTGCAGGCAAGACGCCGAATCTGTGTCCAATAGCCGGTGACAACAGCAGAAACGGAGCATCACCGGGTCATTAGAGATCAAATCGTGGGTATGAGATGAATCATGTCTCCTGGCGACCGAAAGCTTGATTAGGTTAACCTAACCTAATCAAGTTCTCGATCATCGGGGGTCCCACGTGACGCGCCGTAACAGCTGCGCCCACTGCCCGGGCAGTCACTCGGGCGAGCGGCCGTGCCTGGCGAGCGCGACCACCAAGGCGCGCGCCTGGCTGCTCGTCGAGCACCCGGGGCCGTGGCCCGAGCGCGTCGAGCAGGACCTGCCCGGCCCCGCCGCGATCTCCGCGGCCGTGCGCGCCGCCCAGGCGGCGGGCGTGCGGCCGCAGCTCATCCGCAGGTCCGGCCGGCGCCGCCGCATCCCGCCGGTGCAGGTGTACGTGGGCTACTCGCACGGCGAGCGCGTCTGGCTGGAGGGACGCGAGCTCGCCGACCCCGCCGAACTGGCCGATCTGGACCTGGCGGCGGTCGCCGCCGGGCGCTCCCCCGGGTTCGGCGAACCGGTCGCCGACCCGCTGCTGCTGGTGTGCGCGCACGGCCGGCGCAACGTCTGCTGCGCCCGCCACGGCGCTCCGCTCGCCCGCGAGCTGACCGCACGTTTCGACCCTTTTGTCTGGGAAACGACCCACGTCGGCGGTGACCGCTTCGCAGCCAACCTGGTATGTCTTCCGCACGGCGTGTACTACGGCGATCTCGACCTCGACGAGGCCGTGCGGGCCGTCGACGCCTACCTGCGGGGCGAGGTGGTGCTGGACCGGCTGCGCGGCCGCGCCGGGCTCCCCGAACCGGCGCAGGCCGCCGAGCACTTCGCGCGGGCGCACACCGGGGCCCGCGGCGTGACGGCGGTCACCGTGGAATCGCTGTCGGGAACATCTCCGTACGAGGCGGTGGTTGTTGTAGGGGAGAGGCGTTACCGGATCGCCATGGAACGCGTCGAGCAGACCGATCCATGCGGCCCGGGGTGTCAAGAGAACCTCGGAACCTACGTTGTTAGGGAACTCACCCTTCTCAACGAGGCGGCCCTCGTGTAATCTCTCGGAGGCCCCATTTTCGAGGGTCTCCCTTGCCGCACGCGGCCCCTCGTCCCGGAACGCGACCGGGCGGGGAACACAAGCGGCAACTCCAGACGTTGGACCTCTCGGCGCTGCTGACGCACGTCTTGTCGCACGTCGAGCGTCCATGTCCCGAAATTGCTCAGCAAACCAACCAAGGTGGGTGTTCCATGGCTCAGGTACGTCGGCAGGCAAACCTCCCTCGTCCCAGCTGGGGCTGGCAGGACGCCGCGGCGTGCCGGGGGGAAGACCTGGTGCTCTTCTTCGGACCCGACGGCGAGCGTCAGCCCGAGCGGGAGATCCGTGAGCGCAAGGCCAAGCAGATCTGCATGGGCTGTCCCGTGCGTACCGAGTGCCTGGACTACGCGGTGTCCCGGCCCGAGAAGTACGGCACCTGGGGCGGTCTGAACGAAGACGAGCGCGCCTCGGAGCGCCGTCGCCGGATGCGTCGCGCGAACGCCGCCTGAGGCGATCCCACGGGACGCCCGATCGCCGCGTCGCGCACCCCGGTACGCCACCGGAAAACGTCACGGCCCCGCACCGCGGGGCCGTTTGCGTTGCCCGCGCATGAAAACGCGCGGCGGCTTTCATCACATGTCCGTCACATGTACGTCACGGTGCCGCGGAAAACCCCGCGCGGGACGCGAATACGCGCTATGGGGCGAGCGCAATACCCGAGGCCGGCCCGGCGTGTGATCAATTTACGCGAATTCTCACTTGCCGTCATTTTCCGATTCGGCTTGACACGCCCGTGCGGGCCCTTGTAGCACCGGCTTCCCGCCCGCGCCGGATCACTCGGCGAGGCGGGCGCGGTCCAGCCAGGAGATGACGTCGGCGTCGGTCAGCTGCTCGAAGTCCCGGTACCACTGGCCCACCGCGCGGAACGACCACGGCGCCGCCAGCACCGCGACGTCGTCGGCCTCGGCGTCCATCGCCCGCACGGTCTGCGCGGCGCCCACCGGCACCGCCAGCGCCAGCCGCGCCGGGCGCCGCGCCCGCACCGCGCGCAGCGCCGCGCGGGCCGTGCCGCCGGTCGCCAGCCCGTCGTCCACCACGATGACGGCGCGCCCGGCCAGGTCGGGCAGGGGCCGGTCGCCCCGGTAGGCGCGCACCCGGCGGTCCAGCTCGGCGCGTTCGGCCTCGACCGTGGCGGCCAGGTCGTCCTCGTCCAGCGACAGGCGGTCCAGCAGGTCGCGGTCGAACACCGGCTCGCCGCCCTCGGCGACGGCGCCCACGCCCAGCTCCGGCTGCAGCGGATAGCCGATCTTGCGGGTGACCAGCACGTCCAGCCGGGCGGGCCGGCCCGGCAGCGACAGCCGGCGGGCGACCTCGTAGCCGACCGGCACGCCGCCGCGGGGCAGCGCCAGCACCACCGCCCCCTCCAGGCCCATCGGGACCAGCCGCTCGGCCAGGAGGCGGCCCGCCTCGGCGCGGTCGGTGAACGGCAGCCGGACGCTCTCGGTGGCGGATCCCGCGCCACGCGCGGTGCCACCGCCGGTCCTGTTCCAGGGCATCGGCGCCCCCTCCCGGGGTCGCGGACTCCGCCTGTCCCCTGCCCCGTTCCCTACCCAGCCTCGCCGAGTTATCGAGCCGGCCCGGCCGCGCATCGGGCCGCCGGGGCCGCACCGCCGGGTCGGACGCCGGGGGCGCACCGCCAGGCGGCGCCTGGGACCCGTCAGGCCGCGTCGGTGCAGGCGAGCCAGCGCAGCGGGTTGTCGCGGACGATCCGCGTCAGCGTGTCCTCGTCGGCCCCCGCGGCGCGCAGCGCGGGCAGGAACACCTCGAACAGGTAGCCGTAGCCCGCGCCGCCGTAGCGGCGCACGTGCGCCATGCGGGACACGCCCGTGCTCAGCAGCACCCGGTCGGCCAGCCCGGCCTCCAGCAGCTCCATGACGGCGCGCACGCGGGCCCCCAGGGCCACCGGGTCCTCCCCCGCCAGGCCGAGCGAGCCGAACGACACGTACGCGCCCGCCTCGGCGATCTTGCGGGGCAGGGCGGGGTCGTCGGCGAGGTCCTGGCGGCCGACGGCGACGCGGTGCGGCTCCAGGCCCGCGCCGGTGAGGATGTCCAGCTGGGCCGCCCCGGCGCGGCCGCAGGTCGCCACCGGCAGCCCGGAGTAGCGGGCGGCGCGGGCGGCGGCGCGCAGGCAGCGCTCCTCGCGCTCGGTGGGCGCCTCGCCCCAGGTGCCGATCTCGCCGATGACGCCGGGCAGCGCGTTGGTGCCGTCGATGCCGAAGCCGATCTCGGCGAGGAAGTGCTCGGCCAGCCGCTCCACGTCGGCGTCGCCGACGAAGTCGGGGTGGAACGGCTCGGTGAACACGCCGGTGCCCGCCACCACCGCGACCCGCGACCCGGCGCTGATGCGGGCCAGCGACGGGGCGCTGCGCCCCATCCCGGCGCAGGTCAGGTCCACGACCAGGGACAGCTCGCGGTCGGCGCGCAGCTGCGCCAGCTCGACCATGACCGCCTTCTCCTCGTCCAGCCACCGCCGCGGGTCGGAGGCCAGCAGCGCGGGACGGCTCGGCCACCGCAGGTCCAGCCGCAGGTGCTCGTGCGGCAGGACCGGCCCGGTGACGGCGGAGACGGGAACGGCGCCGGTCACCGTGCGGATCCGGCCGCCGTTCTCCTCATGCAGGGTCATGTCACGCGAGGCTACGACATGTTTGGCCATTTCAGACCATTAGTCGGCGCAGTTTTTACCCGGCGGGACGTTTGGCGGCCCGTCCGCCGCCGCGGCGGCGCGCGCCCGGGCGGTGTCGCCGCTCGGCCAGCGCCGGTCGATCTCGGCGTTGAGCGCGGCGCCCACCAGCACCGCCAGCGCCGCCACGTACAGCCAGGCGAGCATCGCGATCGACGCCGACAGCGGCCCGTACACCGATATCCCGCCGCTCAGCGACCCGCTCAGGTACAGCCGCAGCAGGAACCCGCCGACGATCCACATCACCAGTGCCAGCACCGCGCCCGGCACCTGCCGCCACCAGGACGTCCGCACCGGGATGCTCATGTGGTACAGCAGCGCCAGGAACAGGATCGACAGCGTCACCACCACCGGCCAGTACGCCGCCATGACGTACCCCGCGCCCTCCTCCGGCAGCGCCCGCCGCAGCAGCGCGGGCCCGACCACCAGCAGCGGCAGGACGACCAGCATGACGACCAGGCCCACCAGATAGAGGAAGAACGCGCGCAGCCGGGTGCGCACCACCCCGCGCACGCCCGACAGCCCGTAGGCGATCGTGATGGTGTCGACGTAGACGTTGGTGGCGCGCGACCCCGCCCACAGCGTGAACACGAAGCTCAGGGACACGATGTTGGGGCTGCCGCCGCGGATCACCTCGTCGATCAGCGGGACCACCACGGAGTCGACCGCGGGCCCGGTGAGCACGGTCTCGGCCCGCGCGATCACCCAGGCGCGGATCTCCCCGACGGCGCCGGTCCCGAGCAGGCCGCGCAGGTGGCCCATCAGCCCTACCAGCCCGATGACCAGAGGCGGCAGCGACAGCAGCGCGAAGAACGCGGCCTCGGCGGCCAGACCCGTCACCCGGTAGCGGAAGGCCGCGACGGCGGTGTCCCGCACCAGCCCCCAGGCGACCGCGCGGACGGCCGGACGCTCCCCCGCCGGGCCCGCCGCATCGCCGGCCGGTCCGCCGGCGGGATCGTCGGCCGGTCCGCCGGCCGCGGGGGCGGACGTCTCCGGACGTCGTCTCAGCCGCATGGCGCGCGCCCAGGCCCGGAAATGCAGGTTGGCCGACCTGAACACGCTGGTCATGCCCACCCACCGTAGGGTGTATTCCGGCCAGGCCATTGCACACCACCCAAATCCGCACTCCGCTTCGCACGTCCCGTGGTCGGACCGTCACGCACGGGGCGGGCGGCCCCTCCCCCGCCGCCGCGGGCGCCGCCGCCGTCCGCCGCGTCCGTTCCGCTCGGCTCGATCCGCTCGATCCGTTCCGCTCGTTTCGGTCCACCCGGTCCGCGCCGTTGCACACCGTTCGACGCGCGCCGCGCCCCGCCCGCCCAAGATCATTTGGCGGACCGGCCGGGAGACCGCCGCCGTACCGGCGGGCCCGCGCGCAGGCATCGCGCCCCATCGGGGACAATGGAGGGGTGATCTGCGCGGCGTGCCGGGAGCACCGCCACGGCGAGTGCCGTGGCGGCTCGTGGTGCGACTGCCAGCACCTGGCCGTCCCCGCGACGCCGGAACGGCGCCGCCGCGACGAGGCGGCGGACTCCCGGGACGCGGCGGCCCCCGACCGGACGGACGCACCGCCGGCCGGCGAACCACGGGTGAACTGGAGGCGGCAGGGGTGAACGGTCCCGCCGTGACGATCGAACGCCTCCGGTGTCCGCATGCCGGACGCAACTGGACATGCCGCAAGAGGGCGTGTCAAAGTGCTGATATGACTGCTGCGGACCCGTTGCTGGTGATGCGCCGGCACGTCGACTTCCTCCGCGTCCGCAGCGCGATCTGTCGGTGACGCCCCGACCACGCCCCCTGTTTTCGCTCCGCGGGTGCGTGGTGCCCCGGCGTCCCGTGTCACCGCCTCCGCTCAGCGTCGAGCCCGGCATTTTCGCGACCGCCGGTGCGCCATGCGTCCGCCCCACGACACCGACCGCCCTGACCGACAAGGACGCGCGCCGTGCCACCAGCGACCAGACGCAAGCGGGGCGAGGGCCAGTGGGCCCTCGGCTACCGCGAGCCGCTGAACAAGAACGAAGAGAACAAGAAGAACGATGACGGACTGAACGTCCGCCGCCGGATCATCGACATCTACGCCAAGCGGGGCTTCGACTCCATCGACCCGGCCGACCTGCGCGGCCGGTTCCGCTGGTACGGGCTGTACACCCAGCGCCGCCCCGGCATCGACGGCGGCAAGACCGCGGTGCTGGCCGACGAGGAGCTCGACGACCGCTACTTCATGCTGCGGGTGCGCGTCGACGGCGGCCAGCTGGACGCCGCGCAGCTGCGCACGATCGCCGACATCTCGGTGAAGTACGCCCGCGGCACCGCCGACATCACCGACCGGCAGAACATCCAGCTGCACTGGGTGGAGATCGAGAACGTCCCGGCGATCTGGGAGGCGCTGGAGGCGGTCGGGCTGTCCACCACCGAGGCCTGCGGCGACACCCCGCGCGTGATCATCGGCTGCCCGCTGGCCGGGATCGCGGCCGACGAGGTGATCGACGCCTCCCCGGCGATCCGCGCGGTCGCCGACCGCTACATCGGCTCACCGGAGTTCTCCAACCTGCCGCGCAAGTTCAAGACGGCGATCTCCGGGTGCCGGTCGCACTGCACCGTGCACGAGATCAACGACGTCGCGTTCGTCGGCGTGGTCAACGACGAGGGCAAGGCCGGCTACGACCTGTTCGTCGGCGGCGGCCTGTCCACCAACCCGATGTTCGGCAAGCGGCTGGGCGCGTTCGTGGCGCCCGAGCGGGTGCCCGAGGTCTGGGCGGGCGTCACCTCGATCTTCCGCGACTACGGCTACCGGCGGCTGCGGCACCGCGCCCGGCTCAAGTTCCTGATGGCCGACTGGGGCCCGGAGAAGTTCCGCGAGGTGCTGGAGAAGGAGTACCTGGGGTACGCGCTGCCCGACGGGCCGGCGCCCACCCCGCCGCTGCCGCACCGCGACCACGTGGGCGTCCACCCGCAGCGGGACGGCCGCTTCTACGTCGGGTTCGCGCCCAGGGCGGGCCGGGTCAACGGCGAGCTGCTGCGCACGGTCGCCGACCTGGCCGAGCGGTACGGGTCGGGCCGGGTGCGCACCACCACCGAGCAGAAGATGGTGATCCTGGACGTCCCCGCGGAGAACACCGAGCCGCTGGCCGAGGAGCTGGCCGCGCACGACCTGCAGGTGCGCCCGTCCGTCTTCCGCCGCCAGACGATGGCCTGCACCGGCATCGAGTACTGCAAGCTGGCGATCGTCGAGACCAAGCAGCGGGCCATGGACCTGATCGACGAGCTGGAGAAGCGGCTGCCCGACTTCGACCAGCCGCTGACCATCAACCTCAACGGCTGCCCGAACGCCTGCGCCCGCATCCAGGTCGCCGACATCGGCCTGAAGGGCCAGCTGGTGCTGGACGAGAACGGCGACCAGGTCGAGGGCTTCCAGATCCATCTGGGCGGCCAGGTCGGCGCCTCCTTCGGCCGGAAGGTGCGCGGCCTGAAGACCACCTCCGCCGGGCTGACCGACTACATCGAGCGGGTCGTGCGCAAGTACGACGAGCAGCGCCGCGACGGCGAGAGCTTCGCCGACTGGGTGGAGCGCGCCGACGAGGCCGACCTGAAGTAGCGGACGCGGGCGCGCGGCCGTCCCCGGGCGGCCGCACCACCGCCGCCGGTCTTCGCAACCGATCTTCGTAGCCGATCGTTGATAACGATCGCTGTAACCGATCCCACAAGGCTTCGAGCAATGAGCGAACGAGCGGCGCCGTTCTACTGCCCGTACTGCGGCGAGGAGCACCTGCGGCCGCACGAGGAGGACGGGACCTGGGCGTGCGGGGACTGCCTGCGCGTCTTCAGGCTGAGATTCCTCGGCGTCGGGGACGCGCGGGCGGCCGGGCGCCGGACACACGAGGAGACTTTCCGGTGACACTGCTGGAGACCGACAGACAGTCCCTGGACCTGGAGGACGTCGCCGCCTCGGCCGCCGCGGCCCTGGAGGGCGCGTCCACCCTGGAGATCATCCGCTGGGCGGTGGCGACCTTCGGCGACCGCATCTGCCTGACGTCCTCGATGTCGGACGCGGCGCTGATCCACCTGGTGTCCAAGGTCAAGCCGGGCATCGACGTCCTGTTCGTCGACACCGGCTACCACTTCGCCGAGACCATCGGCACCCGGGACGCGGTGGAGGCCGTCTACCCGGTCAACGTGATCAACGTGACGCCGTCGCGGACCGTGGCCGAGCAGGAGGCCGCCCTCGGGCCGCGGCTGTACGGGCGCAACCCCGACCTGTGCTGCCACCTGCGCAAGGTGGAGCCGCTGACCAAGGCCCTGGAGGGCTACATGGCCTGGTTCAGCGGGATCCGCCGCGAGGAGACCGCCAGCCGCCGCGACCGCAAGGTCGTCGAGTGGGACGGGCGGCGCGGCATGGTCAAGGTGAACCCGATCCTGCACTGGTCCCAGGAGGACATGGACAACTACATCGCCGACAACGGCGTGCTGGTCAACCCGCTGCACTACGACGGCTACCCCTCGATCGGCTGCGAGCCCTGCACCCGTCCGGTGGCGCCGGGCGAGGACCCGCGCAGCGGCCGCTGGGCCGGGACGGGCAAGACCGAGTGCGGCATCCATCTGTGACGCGTCCATCCGTTCCCTCGGTGACGGCGGCGGGCGCGCGTCCGGCGCCGATGGTCGCGGTGGCGCACGGCAGCCGCGACCCGCGCGCCGCCGCCACCGTCGAGGAGCTGCTGGCCGCCGTTCGGGGGCGGCGGCCGGGCCTGGAGGTGCTGGCCTCCTTCCTCGACCATGCGCCCCCGGCGCCCGCCGGGGTGCTGGACGGGCTGGCGCGCCGCGGCGAGCCCTCGGCCGTGGTGCTGCCGCTGCTGCTGACGGCGGCGTACCACAGCAAGACCGACATCCCGGGGGTGCTGGCCCGCGTCCGTGCGCAGCACCCCCGCCTGGAGCTGCGCACGGCGGCCACGCTGGGCCCGCATCCGCTGCTGGTGGCGGCGCTGGAGCGGCGGCTGGCCGAGGCCGGCGTGCCGGCCGGCGACCCCGGCACCGCCGTGGTGCTGGTGGCGGCGGGGTCCAGCGACCCGTCGGCGAACGCGACGATCGGGGCGACGGCGCGCCGGTGGCGGTCCCGGGGCTGGCGGGGCGTGGTGCCGGCGTACGCGTCGGCGGCCCGTCCCACGCCCGGCGAGGCGGTCGCGGCGCTGCGGGACGCGGGCGCGCCGCGCGTGGCCGTGGCCTCCTACTTCCTGGCGCCCGGGTACTTCGCCGACAGGGTGCGGGAGGAGTCCCTGGCGGCCGGGGCGGACGCGGTGTCGCCCGTGCTGGGCGCCGCCCCCGAGCTGGCCGACCTGGTGCTGCACCGCTACGACGAGGCGGCCGCGGACGCCGGCGCGGTCGCCGTCTGAGAGGGCCGCCGGCTGAAAGGGCCGCCGGCTGAGAGGGCCGCCGGCGGGGAGACCGGTCATGCATACCCGCGTCAGGGCGGGTATGCGGCGGTGCATGACCGAACGCGAAGATCTGGGCCACGAGCCGGAGGAGACGCGGGACAAGCGGTTCGCCCCCGTCACCCGGGGCGGCGACGCGCGCGGGCGGACCGATGCGGACCGGCCGCCCGAGGCGCCGGGCGAGGGCGGCACCCTCCCGCGGGAGCAGGGCATGGCCCGCCAAGAGGACGAGGTCAGCGGCACCGGAGTGCCCGGCGTGGACGTCGGGCAGCCCGACGCGCTGCCGCCCGACGAGGAGGGCGTCCGGGAGGCCGAACGCCGCGACGACTCCCGGTAGCGGCGGGAGCGCGTCAGCCGTCGGGGCCCGGGCCGGGGCCGTGGCCCCCGCCCCGGGAGCGGCGCTGCCGCCACCAGGACGCCAGGGCCCGGCGCACCGGGGCGTGGTGCTCGTCGTCGACGATCTTGATGTCGCCCATGACGGCCTTGGCCCGCACCCGCACGACGGGCACCCGCATGCCGGGCGGCACCTCCCGCACGGCGACCCTGCGGTCGCCCATGACCGCGTAGCCGGTCAGCTCGACCCGCACGCCGTCCGGCACGATGATCCGCACGTCCCCCATCACGGCGGTGACGCAGACCTCCACCTCGCCGGTGGGGACCTGCGCCTGCCGCAGGTCGAGCACGACGTCGCCCATCACCGCGTGGGCCTCCAGCGCGTCGCTGATGCGGCCGCTGATGCGCTCGTCGCAGTCGCCCATGACGGCGTGGAACCGGCGCGGCGCGGGCAGCGCGGGGTCCGCTCCGGGCGCGCCCATGGCGGGCAGGTCGGCGGTGATCCCCTCCAGGTCCGCGCGGGTGACGGCCAGGTACGCCTTCTCGGTGCGCTCGGTCAGCTCCGCGAAGGTCAGCCGGCCCTCCACGGAGGCGACGCGCAGCCGCTCGACGGCGGCCTCGCGCTCGGCGTCCGACACGCGCGTCGGCGCCTCGGCCGTGTCCGGGCGGGGCGCCTGGCGCGGACTCTGCTGCGAGGTGGAGTCGGCCATGTGTCAGACGGTACGTGACGCCGCCCGCCGTACCCTCCGCCGCCCGGACGAGTTTCCTCCCGCCCTCAAGGAGGACCGGCCGGACGGCCGCCGCCCGCCGCCCGCCGAACAGGGTTCGGTACTGTACTGGGGACGGCATGGTGAAAGGCGGTGTGCGATGCCCCCGACCCACGAGGTGCTCAACCAGGTCCCCCCGCTCGTCGGGCACGACGTGGCCGACGACCCCGCTCTGCTGGACGGGCTGGCGCGCGAGGGCGCCGGGTGGGCGGCGGAGGGCATCCGCGAGCTGGGCCGCCTGGCGGGCACCGAGCAGGCGCAGGAGTGGGGGCGCCTCGCCAACGAGTACCCGCCCGTCCTGCGCACCCACGACCGCTACGGGCACCGCATCGACGAGGTGGAGTTCCACCCGGCCTGGCACGAGCTGATGCGCGTCGCGGTGTCGCACGGCCTGCACGCCGCGCCGTGGGCCGACGACCGCCCCGGCGCGCACGTGGCGCGGGCCGCCGGGTTCTACGTGTGGCGGGTGGACGCCGGCCACGGCTGCCCCGTCAGCATGACCTACGCGTCCGTGCCCGCGCTGCGGCAGAGCCCCGAGCTGGCCGCCGCCTACGAGCCGCTGCTGACCGCCCGCGAGTACGACTTCGGCCTGCGCGCCCCGCTCACCAAGGCGGGCCTGCTGGCGGGCATGTCGATGACCGAGAAGCAGGGCGGCTCGGACGTGCGCGCCAACACCACCCGCGCCGAGCCCGGACCGGACGGCGCGTTCCGCCTGACCGGGCACAAGTGGTTCACCAGCGCGCCCATGTGCGACGTGTTCCTCACCCTCGCCCAGGGCCCGGAGGGGCTGACCTGCTACCTGGTGCCGCGCGTGCTGCCCGACGGGACGCGCAACCCGATGCGGCTGATGCGGCTGAAGGACAAGCTGGGCAACCGCTCCAACGCCTCCGCCGAGATCGAGTACGACCGCGCCCTGGGCTGGCAGGTCGGCGAGGGCGGCCGCGGCGTGCGCACGATCATCGAGATGGTCAACATGACCCGGCTGGACTGCGTGATCGGCGCCGCCGCGGGCATGCGGCACGGCACCGTCACCGCCGTCCACCACGCCGTCCACCGCCGGGCGTTCGGCCGCGCGCTGATCGACCAGCCGCTGATGCGCAACGTGCTGGCCGACCTGGCCGTGGAGTCGGAGGCCGCGACGGTGCTCATGCTGCGCCTGGCGGGGGCGACCGACCGGTCGGTGCGCGGCGAGGAGTCCGAGACCGCGTTCAAGCGCCTCGCGCTGGCCGTCAGCAAGTACTGGGTGTGCAAGCGGTGGCCCGTCCACGCCGCCGAGGCCCTGGAGTGCCTGGGCGGCAACGGGTACGTGGAGGAGTCGGGCATGCCCCGCCTGTTCCGCGAGTCGCCGCTGAACTCGATCTGGGAGGGGTCGGGCAACGTCGCGGCGCTGGACGTGCTGCGCGCCATGGCCCGGGAGCCGCAGACGGTGGAGGCGTTCTTCGCCGAGGTGGCGGCGGCGTCCGGCGCCGACTCCCGGCTGGACTCGGCCGTCAAGCAGGTCAAGGACGCCCTGGCCGACCCGGCCACGATCGAGCTGCGCGCCCGCCGCGTCGTCGAGCGGCTCGCCCTCGTCCTGCAGGCGTCGCTGCTGGTCCGGCACGGCCACCCGGCCGTCGCCGACGCGTTCTGCGCCACCCGCCTGGACGGCGACTGGGGGGCGGCCTTCGGCACCCTGCCGCCCGGCCTCGACCTCGCCGCGATCATCGACCGCGCCCGGACGGCCTAGGCGGCGGGGCGGTGGGCGGGGCGCCCGCGGCGGCGTCCGACCGTAAGCTGTGGGCCATGTCCGCCGGGCCGCCCCAGTGCCACTGCATCATCTGCCACGACTACGGCGATCGCGACCGCCTGGACAACTTCGAGCTGCGCACCATCGTGCACATCACCGAGTACGGGTGGAGCGTGGTGCTGGTCGGGGCGGACGAGGAGGGGCCGGGCTGGGCGTACACGATCGGGCTGTGGCACAGCCACCGCTCCCCCGAGCTGGGCATGTTCGGCGGCGACGTGTACGAGATGGAGGGGGCCCTCAACGCGCTGGGCCGGCAGATCGCCGCGGGCCGCCCGGTCGCCGACGGGGAGCGCCGCGAGGACGTGCTGCGCGGCATGCCCGCCGCGTTCCGCGCCGTGGACCCCGGCTGGCACCGGGCGATGTTCGGCGGCGCGGTGGCGTTCTACCGGAGCTCGCCGCCGCCGATCCTGCAGGCGGCCTGGCCGAATCCGGACGGGCTGTTCCCCTGGCAGCCGGGCACCGACCTGCCCTTCCGCCGCTCCCAGCCGTGGCTGTGGCTGCCCCCGCGCCAGCACCCGCCGGGCATCTGGACGCGCCACCTGTGACCGTTTCGTCCCGGCAGGGCATAGGCTCGGGCGGGTGTTCGGTCCGCTGACCGAGCCCCTTGGCACCTCCCGTCTGCTGCTGGAGCCGCTGGCCGCGCACCATGCCGAGGAGATGGCCGAGGCGCTCGCCGACCCCAGGCTGCACCGCTACATCGGCGGGCGGCCGCCGACCGCCGCCGAGCTGCGCGCCCGCTATGCCCGCCTGGCGGCCGGGCCCGCCCCGTTCCACCAGGAGTGCTGGCCCAACTGGGTGGTCCGGCGGCGCCGCGACCGGCGCGCGGTCGGCTTCGTCCAGGCCACCGTCCGGCCCGGCCCGCGCGGCAGCCGGGCCGCGGTCGCCTGGATGATCGGCATGCCCTACCAGGGGTTCGGCTTCGCCACCGAGGCCGCCCGCGCCATGGTCGGCTGGCTCGCCGCGCACGGCGTCACCGAGATCACCGCCGCCATCCACCCCGGTAACGCCGCCTCCGCCACCGTGGCCCGCCGCCTCGGCCTGTCCCCCGCGCCCGGGACGTGCGACGGCGAGGTCATCTGGCGCTCCGGCCCCCTCGGCCCCGCATGACCGCGCCGGGCGCGCGGGGGTCAGGCGGGCGGGGCGGGTAAGGGACACTCCGGACGCCTTGCGACCACGCCGACACCGAGGACACGCCGACACCGAGGAGCGGAGGACGATGCGGGAGGTCTGGCCCGGGGAGCCGTACCCGCTGGGCGCCACCTGGGACGGCACGGGGACCAACTTCGCGCTCTTCTCCGAGGTCGCGCACCGGGTGGAGCTGTGCCTGTTCGACGCGGCGGGCCGCGAGACCCGCTGCGACCTGCCGGAGGTGGACGGGTTCGTCTGGCACGCCTACCTGCCGGGCGTGGGCCCCGGGCAGCGCTACGGGTACCGGGTGCACGGACCGTACGACCCCGGGAACGGCCACCGGTGCAACCCCGCCAAGCTGCTGCTCGACCCGTACGGCAAGGCCGTGGAGGGCGAGGTGCGCTGGCACGAGTCGCTGTTCTCCTACCGGTTCGCCGACGTGGACGCGGTCAACGACGACGACAGCGCCCCCCACATGCCGAAGAACGTGGTGATCAACCCGTTCTTCGACTGGGGCGACGACCGGCCGCCGCGGGTGCCCTACCACGAGACGCTGATCTACGAGGCGCACGTCAAGGGCCTGACCCGGCTGCACCCGGCGCTTCCCGAGGAGCTGCGCGGCACGTACGCGGGGCTGGCCCACCCCGTCATGATCGACCATCTGGCGGGCCTGGGCGTCACCGCCGTGGAGCTCATGCCGGTGCACCAGTTCGTCCCCGAGCACGCCCTGGTCGCGCGGGGCCTGACCAACTACTGGGGCTACAACACCATCGGGTTCCTGGCGCCGCACAACGCCTACAGCTCGTCCGGGCAGGCCGGCGAGCAGGTGCCGGAGTTCAAGGCGATGGTGCGGACGCTGCACGAGGCGGGCATCGAGGTCATCCTCGACGTGGTCTACAACCACACCGCCGAGGGCGACCACCTGGGGCCGACGCTGTCGTTCCGCGGCATCGACAACGCCTCCTACTACCGGCTGCGCGACGACGACAGGCGCTACCACCTCGACTACACCGGCTGCGGCAACTCGCTGAACGTGCGCAGCCCGCACGCCCTGCAACTGATCATGGATTCGCTGCGGTACTGGGTGACGGAGATGCACGTCGACGGGTTCCGCTTCGACCTGGCCTCGGCGCTGGCCCGCGAACTGCACGACGTGGACCGGCTGGCGGCGTTCTTCGACCTGGTGCAGCAGGACCCGGTGGTCTCCCAGGTCAAGCTGATCGCCGAGCCGTGGGACGTGGGCGAGGGCGGCTACCAGGTCGGCAACTTCCCCCCGCTGTGGACCGAGTGGAACGGCAAGTACCGCGACACCATGCGCGACTTCTGGCGGGGCCGGCCCGGCAGCATGCCCGAGTTCGCCTCCCGGCTGACCGGCTCCAGCGACCTGTACGAGCACAGCTCCCGCCGCCCCTTCGCCTCGATCAACTTCATCACCTGCCACGACGGCTTCACCCTGGCCGACCTGGTCGCCTACGAGCGCAAGCACAACGAGGCCAACGGCGAGGACAACCGGGACGGCACCGACGACAACCGGTCCTGGAACTGCGGCCGCGAAGGCCCCACCGACGACCCCGGGATCCTCGCCCTGCGGGCCCGGCAGTGCCGCAACTTCCTGGCCACGCTGTTCCTGTCGCAGGGCGTGCCGATGCTGTCGCACGGCGACGAGCTGGGCCGCACCCAGCGCGGCAACAACAACGCCTACTGCCAGGACGGCGAGGTGACCTGGGTGCACTGGGACGACGACGGCGCGGACGGCCTGCTGGAGTTCGTGCGCACGCTGTCGCGGCTGCGGCGCGACCACCCGGTGTTCCGGCGGCGGCGGTTCTTCCGGGGGACGGCGCCCGGCGCCGAGCGGCCCGCCGACATCGCCTGGCTCACCCCCTCCGGCGACGCCATGACCGGCGACGACTGGGCCGCGGGGTTCGCCAAGTCGCTGGGCGTCTTCCTCAACGGCGACGCCATCACCGAGCCGGACCCGCGCGGCCGGCCCGTCCGCGACGACTCGTTCCTGCTGCTGATCAACGCGCACTCCGAGCCGGTCGCCTTCACCCTGCCCGGCGCGGCCTACGGCGAGCGCTGGGAGTTCGCCCTGGACACCTCGGGCAGGAGCACGGCCGGCGGGCGGCCCCCGGTCGAGGCGCGCGACCGGCTGGACGTGCCGAGCCGCGCGCTGCTCGTCCTGCGGCGCCTGTCATAAGGCGACCGGTGTGAGGCGTGCGGTGTGAGGCGTGCGGTGTGAGACGACTCTTGTGAGACGTCTGTCATGAGGCGTCTCTGGTGCGGCGCGGCCCCGCGTAGCCTCGGCCTATGCACGAACCCCCTCTCGACCCCGCCGAGCAGCCGACCGACGCCGAACCGGCGCTGCGCCCCCTCGCCGCCGGCGCCCCGGTCCGGCCGGCCGACGCCTACGCCTATCCTCCGGGCGGGCCCTGGCTGCGGGCCAACATGATCGCCAGTGCGGACGGCGCGGCCGCCCGCGACGACCGGTCCGGCGGGCTCGGCAACGAGACCGACCGCAGGCTGCTGTCCCTGCTGCGCGGGCTGGCCGACGTGGTGATCGTCGGGGCGGGCACGGTCCGCGCCGAGGGCTACGGGCCCGTCGCCCCCGGCCCCGGCGGCTGGGAGAAGCTGCGCGCCGGCCGCTCCCCCGTGCCGCCGCTGGCGATCGTGTCGCACCGCCTCGACCTGGACCTGGACGCCCCCGTCTTCACCGAGGCCGACCCGCGGGCCCGCACCATCGTGCTGACGACGCGCACCGCGCCGCCGGGGCGGGTGCGCGCCGCCGCCGAACGCGCCGAGGTGATCGTCGCGGGCGAGGACCGGCTCGACTTCGCCGCCGCCGTCGCCGAGCTGATGGCGCGCGGCCACGAGCGGATGCTGTGCGAGGGCGGCCCGCGGGTGCTGGCGCAGGTCGTGGCGGCCGGTGTGCTGGACGAGCTGTGCCTGACGGTCAGCCCGATGCTGCTGGCGGGCGGCGCCGTGCGGATCCTCAACGGCCCGGCGGTGCCCGTCCCGCCCCGGCTGCGGCTGGCCGCGGCCTACCGGGACGACGAGGACTACCTGTTCCTGCGCTACGTCCGCCGTTAGGCCCGCGGCGGGCGGCGCGGCGCGCAGGCCGGCGTACGGCCCGCCGGTCAACGCGAAGGCTTTCCGCTCCGTTTCCCTGTTTTGTCACAGGTCAGGGCCACGATGGGGAAATGGACCTGCCCATTCGCCCGCCCCTGTCGCCGATGCTCGCCAAGGCCGTCAAGACCATGCCCCAAGGCGACCTGCTGTACGAGCCGAAGTGGGACGGCTTCCGCTGCGTGGTGTTCCGCGACGGCGACGAGGTGGAGCTGTCCAGCCGCGGCGAGCGGCCGCTGACCCGCTACTTCCCCGAGCTGGTCGCGGCGGTGCGGCGGGAGCTGCCGGAGCGCTGCGTGGTGGACGGCGAGATCATCCTGCGCCGCGGCCCCCGGCTGGACTTCGACGCCCTCCAGCAGCGCATCCACCCGGCCGCCTCGCGCATCGCCCTGCTGGCCGAGCGGACCCCGGCCTCGTTCGTCGCCTTCGACCTGCTGGCGCTCGGCGACGAGTCGCTGCTGGACACGCCGCTGGGCGAGCGGCGCCGGCGGCTGGTGGACGCCCTGGCCGGCGTCGGGCCGAGCATCCACGTCACGCCCGCCTCCGACTCCTACGAGGTGGCGCTGCGCTGGTTCGCCGAGTTCGAGGGCGCCGGGCTCGACGGGGTGGTCGCCAAGCCCGTGGGCACCGCCTACCGGCCGGACCGGCGCGCCATGTTCAAGATCAAGCACGAGCGGACCGCGGACTGCGTGGTGGCGGGCTTCCGCTGGCACAAGTCCGGGCCGGTCGTCGGGTCCCTCCTGCTCGGCCTCTACGACGAGCGGGGCGCGCTGCAGCACGTCGGCGTGTCGGCCTCCTTCCCGATGGCGCGCCGGGCCGAGCTCGTGCGGGAGCTGGAGCCGTACCGGATGACCGACCTGACCGGCCACCCGTGGGAGGGCTGGGCCCGGCAGACCGGGGCGACGGCCGACCGCATGCCCGGCGCGGTCTCCCGCTGGACCGGCAAGAAGGACCTGTCCTGGGTGGCGCTGCGCCCGGAGCTGGTGGTGGAGGTCGCCTACGACGGCATGGAGGGCGACCGGTTCCGCCACACGGCCCGGTTCCGCCGCTGGCGCACCGACCGCACCCCCGCCTCGTGCACCTACGAGCAGCTGGAGGTTCCGGTCGCCTACGACCTGGACGACATCCTCGGCGGAGGCGCCGGCGCGCCCCGCGCCGACGGGTGACGCCGTCGCCGCGGGGCGCGCGGGGCGCCTTGCGGAAGGGTGCTAAGGGCGCTGGGTCTCGCTGCGCACCGTCTCCTCGCCCAGGTCGCGCTGGGCGCGCGCCTCCATGGAGCTGACGTACGGACGCAGGTAGGTCTGGTTCAGACCGGGGACGCGGTCCTCGATGACGAAGGTCGCCTTGATGGAGGCTTCCGCGTCGCGGTCCCGCACCGTCGGCAGCGTCTTGAAGTCGGCGCGCATCTCGCCCTTGCCGATGCGCGTCATCACGTAGCCGCGCTGGTTGTTGTAGAACTTCAGGTGCGGGTTGATCTTCAGGAACGGGTGGTCGGCCGGGTCGGAGTCGGCGCCGTCCCCGCCGCTGGTGATCGACGTGCAGACCAGCTCGGCGCCGACCGCCCTGCCGGTCGGGTCGTCGTAGTCCAGCTTCAGCTCGCCGGCCCAGTGGGCGTGCACGTCGCCGGTGAGCACCACGGGGTTGCGCACCCCGGCCTCGATCCAGCCCCTGGTGATGCGCTCGCGGGAGGCCGCGTAGCCGTCCCAGGCGTCCATGCTGGTGACCTTGGCCGGGCCGGCGTTGTTGTCGCGCTGGGCGAAGAACACCTGCTGGCCGATGATGTCCCAGCGCGCGGTGGAGCGGCGGAACCCGTCCAGCAGCCACCGCTCCTGCCGCGGCCCGGTGATCGACCGGGACGGGTCGGAGGCGGCGGCGCACTCCCGGTACCCGTCGCCGCAGGCCTGGTCGTCGCGGAACTGCCGGGTGTCGAGCATGTGGAAGTTGGCCAGGCGGCCCCACCGGACGCGCCGGTAGATCTGGATGTTCGGGCCGTTCGGCACCGACGACCGGCGCAGCGGCATGTTCTCGTAGTACGCCTGGAACGCCGCGGCGCGCCGCTTCCTGAACTCTTCGGGGTCGGGGGTGTCGGAGCTCGCCTC
Source organism: Actinomadura keratinilytica (assembly GCF_039539665.1). Lineage (NCBI taxonomy): Bacteria > Bacillati > Actinomycetota > Actinomycetes > Streptosporangiales > Thermomonosporaceae > Actinomadura > Actinomadura keratinilytica. The sequence continues at coordinate 7,441 of NZ_BAABDO010000094.1, read as the reverse complement.
GGGCACCCATCCGGCCCAGTTGTTCTCGACCTCGTGGTCGTCGAACACCACCAGCCACGGGGCGGCGGCGTGCGCGGCCTGCAGGTCGGGGTCGGACTTGTACTGGGCGTGCCGCCGCCGGTAGTCGGCCAGTGTGACGGTCTCTGGCCCCTCGTGGTCGCGGACGTTGCCGCCGGGGACGGTGTAGGTGTCCGCCCGGTACTCGTACTGGTAGTCGCCCAGGTGCAGGACCAGGTCGGGGTGCTCCTCGGCCAGCCGCCGGTACGCGGTGAAGTACCCGTGCTCGAACTGCGAGCACGACACGAACGCCATGGCCAGCGCGGGCCCGAAGGTGTCGGGGCGCGGCGCGGTGCGGGCCCGCCCGACCGGCGACACGTACCCGCCGGCGCGGAACCGGTACCAGTAGTCGCGGTCGGGCCGCAGGCCGTTCAGCTCGACGTGCACGCTGTGCGCCGACTCGGGCCGCGCGACGGCGACGCCCCGCCGCTCGATCCTGCGGAACCGCGGGTCGGAGGCGACCTGCCACTCCACCGGGACGTGGCGCGCCGGCATGCCGCCGAGGCCGTCCTCGGCCAGCGGCTCCAGGGCCAGCCGCGTCCACAGCACGAAGCCGTCGTGGTCGGGGTCGCCCGAGGCGACGCCCAGGGTGAACGGGTCGGTGGCCGGCTTCCCGGGACCGCGCCGCGCGGCGGCGCGGGCCGGGCCGGCGACCGCGGGCAGCGCGGCGGCGGTGCCGACGGCCAGACCCGTGGTGACGAGGAAGGATCTCCGGTTGACCAGGTGCACGGCAGCGGCCATAAGGTGCCCTTTCGGGAGATATCCGACATCGAACGGCGGACAGCTTCACCAAGGCCGATGGCCGGAGGGTTGTCGCGGAGTGACGGCCACCCCAACAAGAACGATCCCTTCACGTCCGCCATGAGAAACCGGGCGGCGCCCGCACCGCGTCCGCGGTCCGCCCGCCACCGCCCCCCGAGAACGCCCCCCGTTCCCGCGCCAGAACGCACGTCATTCCCCGTGGGCCGAGTGATCACTCCCGCACCGGGGATACCCTCGCCGACGGCGAGTACTCCTGCCGTGGCACAACGTGAGCAGGCCCGGCTCCGCCGCGCGCCGGCGGGTCAGCCGCCGGCGCGCTGCGGTGACGCCTGCAGCGGCAGGGTGAGGACCATGCGGGCACCGCCGCCGGGAGCGCGAGCCGCCTGCAGCGTGCCGCCGTGGGCCTCGGCGATCTGGCGGGCGATCGGCAGGCCCAGGCCGGTGCCGGACGGGTCGCGTTCGCGGGCGTCGCGGCAGCGGTAGAAGCGGTCGAAGACCTTCTCGCACTCGTCGGGCGGGATGCCCGGCCCGTCGTCGGCGACCTCCAGGACGGCCCGGTCGCCGACGGCGGCGACCGACACCTCGATCCTGCTGCGGGCGTGGCGTTCGGCGTTGGTCATCAGGTTGGCCAGCAGGCGGGCCAGGCGGATGGGCGAGCCCTGGACGACGACGCCCGGCGCGAGCCGGGTGGCGATGTCGAGGGCGGGCCTGCGCAGGGCCAGCTCGGCCTGGACGACCCCGGCCAGGTCGATCGGCTCGGTCGACACCTGCACGCCCGCGTCGAGCTGGGCGAGTTCGAGCGGCTCGGCGACGATGCCGCCGAGCCGCTCGGCGTCGTGGCGCGCCGCGTGCACGATCTGCCGCAGGTCGGCCTCCGGGTCGGACAGGGCCTCCTCCAGCCGGGCCAGCAGGCCGGTGATGGGCGCCCGCAGGTCGTGGGAGGTGTCGCTGATGGCCTGGCGCTGCTGCTCCACCGCCTGCCGCAGCCGGTCGCAGGTGCGGCGCTCCTCCATCCGGGCGTGCCGCAGCCGCTGGTTGATCTGCTGCAGTTCGCGGGTCCGCGCGAAGATCTCGGCCTCCAGCAGGGCGCTGCGCTCGGCCGGCGAGCCCGTGCCGGGGCTCCCGGCCCGCCGGAGCTGGTCGACGTACTCGGTGACCTCCTCCACCCGGAGGATGATGCCGGTGACGGTTCCGTCCGGGGCCGGTATCGGGGCGTTGACGGCGTTCCAGTAGCGCTCCTCGAACACCCCCGGCCGCCCGGGGACCTCCACGTCGTAGCGCAGCAGCGCCAGCACGTCGGTCTCGCCCTCGGCCACCACCCGGTCCAGCGAGGCCCGCAGTTCCTTGCAGCCGTGGCCCTCGGGCCCCCCGGGGAACATTTCGAGGATGTGCCGGCCGAGGAGCTCGTCGCGGTCTCGTCCCAGCGTCCGCTCGTAGGCGCGGTTCACCAGGATGTACTTCAGGTCGGGCGACAGCACCGCCGCGGCGACCGGGGACGCCTCGTACACCTGCGCGAAATCTATGTCCGCCATCGCACGGCTCCGGTCCTTGAGGGTGGCGGCAGGCGGCGTCCCGTCCGCGGGGCGGCCGCCCGCCCCCCGGTTGCTCCGCAGAGCACGATCCCCGATCGGGGTGACCCGAAACACGTTCCGCGGTGTTCGAAGCGCCGACCAGGAGCGTCGCCCGCCGAGGCGGAAGCGGAGCGGGAAAAGAGGGGAGAACGCGGGCGCGAAAGGCGCATCGCGTGATAGGGTCTGCTGCACAACGCACACAAAACCCCAATCCTATGAAGAGGAGTGTAGCGGCTACATGGCCACTCGTCAAGAGGGAACCCGCCGAGCCGTGTCAACCCCCGAGAGCGAGACATCGGCGGACGGGGGCGCGCGGCACGCCGCCGTACGGGCCGAGCAGGAGTACGTGACGCGGGTGTACCACAGGCTCGACGAGGAGCGCGCCGCGGCGGAGGAGGCGCTGCGGGCCGGGCCCGGCGAGGGCGGCGGCAGCGCGTTCTCGGCGCGGGTGGAGCGCACGGTCGTCGCCGACGAGCGGGCCCGCCGGCTGGCCCGGCTCAACGCGGTGGAGCGGGGGCTGTGCTTCGGCCGCATCGACCACCGCCCGGACGAGGACGGCGCGCCGGGCGACACGCTGTACATCGGCCGCATCGGGCTGCGCGACGAGGACCGCGAGCCCCTCCTGATCGACTGGCGCGCCCCCGCGGCGCGCCCCTTCTACACCGCGACGCCGGGCTCGCCCGGCACCCTGGCCCGCCGCCGCCACCTGCACCTGCGCGGCCGCACGGTGGTCGGCGTCGACGACGAGGTGTTCGACCTGGACGGGCTCGGCGAGGACGACCGCGGCGCCCTCGTCGGCGAGGCGGCGCTGCTGGCCGCGCTGCGCCGCGGCCGCACCGGTCGGATGAGCGACGTGGTCGCCACCATCCAGGAGGAGCAGGACCAGGTGATCCGCGCCGGGCTCCCGGGGATCCTGGTCGTCCAGGGCAGCCCGGGCACCGGCAAGACGGTCGCCGCGCTGCACCGCGCCGCGTACCTGCTCTACACCCACCGGGACGTGCTGGAGCGGCGGGGCGTGCTGGTGGTGGGGCCGAACGCCACGTTCCTGCGGTACATCGAGCAGGTGCTTCCGGGGCTCGGCGAGACGGACGTGGTGCTGAGGACGGTCGGCGAGCTGTTCCCCGGGGTGCGCGCCACCGCCGTCGAGACGCCCGAGGTCGCCGTGCTCAAGGGCGGGCTGCGGATGGCGGGGCTGGTGGACGCCGCCGTGCGGGACCGCCAGCGCGTCCCCGACGGCGACCTGGAGGTGGAGGCCGACGGAATGACGCTGCGCGTCGACCACCAGACCTGCCGGCGCCTGCGCGACCGCGCCCGCGGGCTGCGCGCCCCGCACAACGTCCAGCGCCGGCTGTTCGTGCACGAGATGCTGCAGGCGCTCGCCCTGAACCGCGCCGAGCAGTACGACCGCATGACCGACGAGCCCCTGGAGCAGATGGCGCGCGAGGGCGGCCTGCCCGACTGGCTGCAGGAGCTGATCGCCGAGAGCGCCGACGAGCCGCTGCTGGACGAGACGGACCTGCGGCTGGCCAAGGAGGCGCTGTGGCACGACCCGGCGGTGCGGGAGGCGCTCGACGGGCTGTGGCCGGAGCTGACGCCGCAGCGCCTGCTGGAGGAGCTGTTCGCCGACCGCGACGCGGTCGGCCGGGCCGGGGCGGCGGCGGGCCTGACGGAGGCCGAGTGCGACCTGCTGGTGCGCCCGCCGGGCGGCCCGTGGACGGTCTCCGACGTTCCGCTGCTGGACGAGGCGGCCGAGCTGCTCGGCGAGGACGACCGGGCGGGCCGGGCCCGCGCCCGCTCCGCCGCGGCCGAACGCGCCGCGGCGGAGCGGTACGCGCGGGAGGTGATCCAGGTGGCCGGGCTGACGGAGGTCGAGGGCCTGGACGCGGGCCTGCTGGCCGACCGGCACCACGACGACGGGCCGGCGCGCACCACCGCCGAGCGGGCCGCCGCCGACCGCACCTGGGTCTACGGGCACGTGATCGTGGACGAGGCGCAGGAGCTGTCGGAGATGGCCTGGCGGACGGTGATGCGCCGGGTCCCGACGCGTTCGCTGACGGTGGTGGGCGACATCGCGCAGACCGGCAGCCCTGCGGGCGCGCGCTCGTGGGGCCAGATGCTCGACCGGTACGTCACCGACGGCTGGCGGGAGCAGCGGCTGCTGGTCAACTACCGCACCCCGGCGGCGATCATGCGGGTGGCCGAGGACGTGCTGGCGGCGGTGGCGCCCGGGCAGACGGCGCCGCGGGCGGTCCGCGACGACGGCCCGCCGCCGACCGCCGTCCGCATCCCCCGCGCGCAGACGGCGCCCCGGCTGCGGGCCCTGGTGGAGGCGGAGCTCGGCGAGATCGCCGCGGGCGCCGAGGGGCGGCTCGCGGTGATCGTCTCGGCGGCGCGGCACGCCGACGTGCGGGCGGCGCTGCCGGACGCCCCCGCGGGGGCGACACCGGAGGCGCTGGACTCCCCGGTGACCGTGCTGACCTGCGAGGAGGCCAAGGGCCTGGAGTTCGACGCGGTGGTCGTCGTGGACCCGGCGGGGATCGTGGCGCAGTCCCCGCGCGGCGGCCAGGACCTGTACGTGGCGATCACCCGGGCGACCCGGCGGCTGACCGTGGTGCACGACGGCGACCTGCCGCCGATGCTGTCGCGGCTGGCGTCCCGCTGAGCCCTCCCCGGCCCACCTGAGGAGTCCGCGTCCGCGGCGCGCCCGCCCCGCGCCCGCCGCGGATGCCGCTCATCCCTCGTACGGCAGCAGCTCCTTGTCGATCTCCTGCCAGCGGTCGCGCAGGGCCCGCAGGACGTCGGGGTGCCGGGCGGCGAGGTCGGCCTGCTCGCGCGGGTCGGCGGTCAGGTCGTGCAGCGTCTCGCCGCTCTGGCGGCGCAGGTACTTCCACTTGCCGCGGCGCACCGCGCCCTCGGTGCGCGTCCGCCAGAACAGGTCGCGTTCGGGCGGCCGCGCCCCCTTGAGCAGGTAGGGGACGAGGCTGTGCCCGTCCAGCGGGTGGCCGGCGGCGGGCCGGACCCCGGCGGCCTCCAGGATCGTCGCCGTCCAGTCGTGCGTGATGACCGGGACGCGGCTGACCTGGCGGGGCCGGATGCGGGCGGGCCAGCGCAGGATGTTCGGCACCCGGATGCCGCCCTCGTTCAGGCCGCCCTTGGCGCCCGACAGCGGCCACTGGTAGGACCACCGCTCCCCGCCGTTGTCGCTGGTGAACAGCACGAACGTGTCGCGTTCCCGGCCGCTGTCGCGCAGCGCCCGCAGCACCCGGCCGACGGCGGCGTCCATGGCCTGCACCATCGTGGTGTAGGTGGCCAGCGAGCCGCCGTCGTCGTGCCGGAGCGCCCGGGCGTCGCCCGCCTTCACCCGGGCGGTGATCTCGGCGCTGACGGCGCGGTCGCCGGGCGCCTCCCACGGCCAGTGCGGCGCGGTGAAGTTGAGGTTGACCAGCCACGGCCGGTCCCGGTGGCCGCGGACGAACCCGGCGGCGCGGTCGGCGATGGCGTCGGTGTAGTACTCCAGGTTCTCGACCGGGACCTCGCCCTCGTACAGGTCGGCCCCGGTGCTGGAGATCTTGGAGTAGTAGTCGACGGCGCCGGACAGGTTGCCGAAGAAGGTGTCCCAGCCCGACTTGAGGGGGCTGTACCAGGGCAGGAAGCCGCAGTGCCACTTGCCGAACATGGCGGTGGCGTATCCGGCGTCGCGCAGCAGCGAGGCGAGGGTGGGGTGGCCGGGCGGGATGCCGTGCAGCTCGTCGGGCCGGGCGATCGGCTCCTCCAGTCCGCCGCGCAGCCGTCCCGGGTAGCGGCCGGTATAAAGGGCGAACCGGGTGGGCGAGCAGACGGCGGCGGCCGAGTAGGCGTCGGTGAACCGCAGGCCCTCCCGGGCGAGCCGGTCCAGGTTGGGCGTGCGGATGTGCGGCGACCCGTAGCAGCCGAGGTCGGCCCAGCCCAGGTCGTCGCCGATGATGATCAGGAAGTTCGGCCGCCGGCCGCTCGCGGCGCGCGGGTCGGCGCGGAAGGGGCGCTCGTCCGCGTCCGCCCCGGCCTCGCCCTCGCCCAGCACCGTTCCGGCGACCGTGCCCGCCGCGACCGTTCCGAGCGCCGCCGCGACGCCCCGCCTGCCGATCCGCTCCGCCGTCACCCGGACCCCCTTTCCCTACCTTTTTGGTGGTTTTTACTCGAATAGTAGGGAATGTGGATCATCGCGCGCAATGCCGGGACGGCCGCCGACCGATGCGGGGCGGCGCGGCACCGGTCGTCCGACGGATGCCCCGACCCGGGCCGCACCCCTAGCGTCGAGTGCATGAGCAGCGAGATCGCAGAACTGAGCAGGCGGATTCGGGAGCCGGCCGACCGTGCCGAGATCACCGACCTGGCCCTCCGGGGCTTCGCCGCCATCGACGAGCGGCAGCGGGATCCGGCGGGCCGGCCGTTCGACGAGGCGTGGGCGCGGCCCTCGTTCACCGAGGGCGTGCGGTTCGACTTCCCGCCCGGGTCGTTCGCGGGCCGGGCCGACGCGCCCGCGATCCAGAGCGGGATCGTGGACGCGTTCGGCCTGCCCCAGCACCTGGCGGGGGTGCCGCCGATCGAGCTGGACGGCGACCGGGCCCGGGCGCGCTGGGACGCCGTCCACACCCACCACCACCGCGACCCCGGGCGCGGGCTGTTCGTCTCCGGCGGGTTCTACGAGGCCGAGGCGGTGCGCACGCCGGACGGATGGCGGTTCCGGCGCATGGCGCTGCACGTCTCCTGGACGACCGGGGAGCCGCCGGCTCCCGACCCCGAACTGCGGGCGCTGATGGCGGCCACCCTTTCCCCGGACGCGTAACCAAACATACGCTTGGTCAAGTGACGAGCCGGGACGGATCCGGGAGGGGACGGCGATGACCAGGCAGCTGCGGGAGTATTCCAACCTGATCGGCGGCGAGCTGCGCCCCGCCGCCGACGGCGGCACGCTCGACTCGGTGGATCCGTCGACCGGCGAGGTGTGGGCGCGGGTGCCGCGCGGCCGCGCCGCCGACGCCGCGGCCGCCGTTGCCGCCGCCCGCGCCGCC
>NZ_BAABDO010000093.1:0-26624 GCF_039539665.1 Actinomadura keratinilytica | reverse complement strand
GGCCTCGGCGGCGCGCGCGGCGTCCACGGCCCGCGCGGCCAGTGCGGCGACCCGGGCCCAGGCGGCGGTGCGGCGCCGGGCGAGGGCGTCGGTGAACGCACGGACGGCCTGGTCGCCGGCGTCCCAGTCGCCCGGGTCCTCGCCGAGGCCGAGGTCGCGCAGCGTCGCGGTCACCGCCGTCGCGCACGCGTCCAGGCGGGCCAGGGTGGCGACGTCCACCTCGCGCAGCCGCCGCGACAGGCCGGTCTCGGCCTCCTCCGCGCGGGCCCGGGCCTTGGCCTCCTCGTCGATGAGCGTGCGCACGTAGGCGGGGCTCGGCAGCGCGCCGGGGTCGACGTCGCGCTGCGCGGGGCGGGCGCGCCGCGCGGGCGTCTCGGCGGCGATCAGCCCCACCAGCTCGGCCGCCTCGGCGGCGGTGAGCGGCGGCTCGGCGGGCAGTCCCGGGCGGGGCGGCAGCCAGGAGTGGTCGGCCGCCTCGGCGGCGATCTGCTGTTCCACCTCCGCGCGGGTGCCGCGGTAGCCGGGGGCGAGGTCGCAGCGGTCGGCGGCCAGCGTGACGGCGAGGCGTTCGCGCAGCTCGGCGGCGGTGCGGGCGGCGTCGTCGCGGCGCTGTTCGAGGTCGGCGATGTGCCGCCGGTGCCGGGACGGGTCGTGTCCGGCGGCGCGGGCGGCCAGGTCGTCGCGGACCCGGTCGCCCTCGCCGGCCTCCGCGCACAGACCGGCCAGGCCGGCGGGCAGGGCGGTCAGCAGCCGCCGCGCGGCCCGCTCGTCCGCGCACGCCACCAGCGCGCGGCGGCCGCGCGCCAGCAGCCCGGCGAGCAGGTCGGCGACGGTGTCGGGGGCGCGTTCGGGGACGTGCATCAGCGGCCTGCCGCCGAGCGAGGGGTCCAGCAGGCGGGCGAGGCCGCGGGACGTGGCGCCCTGTGCGAGGAGCCGCTCGTAGTGGTCGGCCAGGGCGGTGCGTCCGGGCGGGCGGACCACCAGCGCGGGCGCGAGCCGTACCCGCGGCTCCGGCGGGGGCGCGACCGGGTCGTCCGGGGGCCACTCCGCGTGCACGGGCACGCCGCCCGCGAACGCCGCCGTGCCCCACGCGCGCAGCACGTCGCAGACCGACGCGCCCAGCCCGAACCCCCGGCCTGCGCGGACGGCGTCGCGCACCCGGTCGGCGTGCCCGGCGCGGAAGCCCGGCGCTCCGGTGAGCAGTTCGCGGTCGCGCAGCGTCGTGGGCCCGGCGAGGACGACGTCGACGCGTTCGGTGCGTTCGTCCACCGCGACGTCCACCGGCGTGGCCAGCAGGTGGCCGCGGACCGGCGGGCCGTCCCCCGGACGCCACGACAGCAGCCCCGCCGCCAGCACCACCTCGTGCCCGCCGGACGACAGCTCGGCCAGTTCGCGCAGCGTCCGGTACCAGTGCCGCAGGGCCAGCCAGCCGTCGAACTCCTCCAGCACGGCGGGCGGCGTCAGCGGGATGAGCGGCACGCTGAACAGCACGTCGCCCGGCCCGGCGTCGGTCTCGACGTAGACGTCGCCGGGCAGTTCGGCCAGCCAGTGGACGCGCTCGCGCCGGGCGCCGCCGCGGGCGGGCGCGCGCCGCGCGCGGGCCAGGTCGCGCAGGTACCGCAGCAGCCCGGACGCGTCCGCCGCGCCGCCCCTGGTGTCCACGGCCCTCCTTCCGCCGTGCCCGCCTCCGACGTCCCGATCTAACACTGCGGGACGTCCGGGTCCAAGCGCGACGAAATGGCCGGGAGATCACCCCAAATGACCAGGAGAAAATGACGGCGAATCGAGATCGCCGCGGCCCGCGGCCTGCTAGAAACTCCTATCGATCCTGGTCGCGGAGGAGTGCCACGGGAATCGGGAAACCGGGGAACGCGGCCGGATCCGAGGGCCGGGCGGCGGCCATGGCACGGGGGGACTCTTCCGCCCGCGCGGAGTCTCGGCGACCTGGACGGGGGCGTCGCCGGGGGGCGCGACGCGCGGGCGAGGCTCGGACTCCATGGCCGCCGCCCGCCTCGCGGCCGACCGGTGCCGGCCGACCGTGCAGGCCGACCGGTGCCGGGGGCGGTCAGCGGGTGCGGGCCGCGTACTTGTCCTCGCTGGGCATCATCACCCACAGGATCAGGTAGACGACGAACTGGGGGCCGGGCAGCAGGCACGACAGCACCGCCAGCAGCCGGACCGTCGTCGGGCTCATCCCGAACCGGCGGGCGAGCCCGGCGCACACTCCGCCGATCATCCGTCCGCGGCGGGGGCGGTATAGACCTTCCATTGTCCTCTTCGTCCCTGTCGATGGAACCGGGCCGGTGCGGCCGGGTGCCCCGCCGTCTGCGGGCCACGTCCACCACGCTACGGACGGGGCGTCCCGGTCCGGATCGGCCGAACGGTCTGTCTTCGCCCCCTACCCGCGGACTAGGGGACGACCCCTACGGGACGACGGTCCGGCCGCCGCCGTCATTCTGTGCGGCGACGAGCCCGGGCAGGGAGGCCAGGTCGTCCAGGACGAACTGGCAGCGGCGCAGCGCGTCGTCGTCGCGCTGGATGTGGCCCCACGGGCCGCGCCGCAGGAAGGCGACCCGCATGCCGTGGGCGAGCGCGGGCCGCACGTCGTTGTCGATCCTGTCGCCCACGTACAGCACGTGCTCGGGCGGCACACCGGCGTGCTGCGCGCAGCGGGCGAAGAACTCCCGGGAGGGCTTCTCCACGCCCCACACGGCGGAGATGCCGACCACGTCCGCCTCCAGCCCCAGGGCGGCGAACTGCTCGGCGGCCTCGGCGGGCTGGTTGCCCGCGACGCCCACGTACAGGCCCTGCGCGCGCAACGCCGACAGGCACGCGCGCGCGTCGGGGTAGAGGTCGTCGGGGCCGAACCCGTTGGGCACCCCCGCATCGGCCCGCTTCTTCTCCTCCTCGGCCAGGTCGAACCCGGGGCGGAAGTAGGCGAACAGGTCGGCGTAGTCTCCGCCGGTGGCCAGCACCGCGCCGAGCTTGGCCAGGAACGTGTGCCTGGGCACGCCCAGCCAGTCGGCCCAGCGGCCGTAGATCTCGCCCTCGTTGATGAGGGTCTCGCCGATGTCGAAGAAGACCGCCTCGATGGGCTTCACGACGAGCCGAGCTCCACGGACTCGCCGGGGACGAGGCGGCGGAAGTCCTTGCCCGCCTCCTCGCCGGCGGTGGTGACGTGCTTCATCATCACGTTCAGGCCGAAGTCGTTGAGCAGCCCGTCATGCACGACGAACGCCCGCTCGGGCCGCACCTCGCGCAGGTAGGCGTACATCTCCGGGACCTTCATCCAGGGCGCGTTGCCGGGCAGGCACAGCGTCGGCACGGGCTCGGAGGGGACGGTCAGCGCGTCCCCCGGGTGGAAGACCTCCCCGTCGACCAGGAAACCGACGTTGGGGATGGGCGGGACGTCCGGGTGGAGGATCTCGTGGTCCTCCCCGTAGACGTGCACGTCGAAGCCCGCCACCGTCACCGCGTCGCCGTGCCCCACCTCGTGCACGCGGCCGCCGAGGTCGGCCAGGTTCCGGGCGACGACGCGCGACGCCCACACCTCGAGGGACGGGTCGTCGGCGAGGGCCTTGCGCAGCCGGTCGGCGTCGAAGTGGTCGGGGTGCTCGTGGGTGATCAGGACCGCGTTCGCGCCCGTCAGGGCGGCGTCGGCCTCCGGGGTGAACGCCCCGGGGTCGATGACGAGGGTCCGGTCGTCCTTCTGGATCCGCACGCAGGCGTGTCCGTACTTGGTGAGACGCATTGCCGCATTTTTTCACGCCGCCCCCCGCCCGTCGCCCGGCCCCGCCGCCGAACGCTCAAGGCGGAGGCTCAGGTGAGGGCGACGGCGAACGCGCCGATCACCAGCCCGAACGCGAGCATCGTGAGCAGGACGAACGCGGCGACGACCGCGCAGGCCAGACCGCGCGGCTGGTCGCGCCACGACGGTCTGCTTCGGCCCACCCGGCCAGTGTCGCAGAAGACCGCTGGGCGCGGTCGGACGCCGGGGCGCCGGCCCGGCCGCAGCCGGGCCGGCGCCCCGGCGCTTGCTCCGCCGCTTTCCTGGTCGAGCGGGGTGGGACCAGGACGACGCGCCGCCGCACCCGCGGCGGCGTCCCGGCGGGCCCCTGGGACGGGAGTGGTCAGGCGGTCGCCTGGGCGAGGGTGAACGCCACCTCGCCCTGCGCGTCCACCTGCGCGTCCAGGGTCTTGTCGTCCAGCAGCCGCGCCACGACGGGTTCGAGGTAGACCCGGGCGCCCTCCTCCTCGACGATCTGGTCGCCCTCTTCGGGAGCGGGCGCGACCGACAGGCGCAGGGCGTCCGAGCCGTCGACACCGGACTCGATGCGGATCCCGGTTTCCGGCGGCAGTTCGGGGTCGGCGGTCACGGTGCGGATGACCTGGACGGCCCCACTGGTCAGCGTGAGCACGATGGGCTCCTCACGTCTCGTTTTCTGGCCGCAGATCGGCGGGGCGGGCCCCGCGGACCTGTTCGCCCCACCCTCCCCGGTCATCCGCCCCGGTAAACGTCGCCGCGCCGAATACCCAGGTCAGGAGCCGGGTGCCAGCGCCCGCACCGCCTCCGCGGGCGACAGCCCGCCGCCCACGACCGCCACGATCGGCGTGGTCAGCCCGTTGTCGACGTACTCGCGGATCCGCTCCCGGCACGCCTCGGGCGGGCCGTGCACGATCAGGTCGTCCACCACCTCGTCCGGGATCACCTCCAGGGCCTTCTTGCGGTCGCCGGCCGCCCACGCCTCGTTCATGGGGGCGAGCGCCTCGCCGCGGCCCAGCCACTCGTGGAACGCCCGGTAGACCGGGACGGTCATGTACGCGGCGATCATCCAGCGGCCGACGCGGCGGGCCTCGTCGGCGTCGGCGGTGGGGCAGACGAACAGCCGGGCGATCAGCTCCGGCTCGTCGCCGATCACGCCGCGCACCGTCCGCACGTCCTTGGGCGACAGCCAGTTGGTGATGGCGCCGTCGGCCTCGCGGGCGGCCAGCCGCAGCATGCCGGGGCGCAGCGCGGCCAGCACGATCGGCGGCGGGGTGCCGGGGGCCTTCTCCAACCGGAACCCCTTGACCGAGAACGTGGCGTAGTCCTCGGTGACCTTCTCGCCCGCCAGCGCGCGGCGCAGGAAGCGCAGCGTGTCGCGGACCCGCTTGTACGGCTCGTCGAACGCGATGCCGTTCCAGCGCTGCACGATCGTGTCGGACGAGGTGCCGATGCCCAGCACGAACCGTCCGGGCGCCAGGTCGGCGAGGGTGGCGGCGTGCTGGGCCAGCAGCGCGGGGCCGCGCGTGTAGGCCGGCACGATCGCCGGCCCCAGGCGCAGCCGCGGCGCCCATTGCGAGGCCAGCGCCAGCGGGGTGAAGGCGTCGGCCCCGTTCGTCTCGGCGGACCAGGCGTCGGTGTAGCCGAGGTCGGCGAGCCCGGCGACGATCTCGCGGTGCTCGGCCAGCGGCACCCCGGTCATCGGGATGGTCAGGCCCCAGCGGGACATGCGCGTCTCCTTTCCGGCGGTTCCGGCCTTGTGCGGGGGCGGGCGCTGTCGGGGTCAGGCGATGGAGGGGCGGATGCTGGACCCGCCGTCGACGACCAGGGTCTGGCCGGTCATCCAGGAGGCGGCGTCGCTCGCCAGGAACACCGCGGCGCCGGCGATGTCCTCGGGCTCGCCGATCCGGCCGAGCGGCATGTACTTGCTGATCTGCTCCTCGTTGTTCTCCCACAGCGCGCGGGCCAGATGCGTCTTGACCAGGCCGGGCGCGATGCAGTTGACCCGCACCTTCGGCGCCAGCTCCAGGGCGAACTGCCGGCTGAGGTGGATCACGGCGGCCTTGGTGGCGTTGTAGTAGCCGATGCCGTGCTCGGTGACCAGGCCGCCGACCGAGGCGATGTTGATGATCGCGCCGCCGCGCTCGCTCATCGACCGCTTCCAGACCAGGCCGGTCCACTGCACGATGGAGAACTGGTTGACCTGGACGGTCTTGTCGGCGCGGGCCTGGTCGATGTCCACCATGGGGCCGAAGTAGGGGTTGGTGCCGGCGTTGTTGACCAGCACGTCCACGGCGCCGAACTCGGCGACGGCCGCGTCCACGCAGGCGGCGGCCTGGTCGGCGTCGCCCACGTGGGCGGCCTTGGCCAGCACGCCCACGCCGGGGTGCGCCGCCCTGATCTCCTCGGCCACCGCGTCCAGCGCGTCCTGCTTGCGCGAGGACAGCACGACGTTGGCGCCCTCGGCGGCCAGCGCGGTCGCGATGGCCTTGCCGATGCCCCGGGACGCCCCGGTGACCAGCGCGGTCTTTCCCTTCAGTCCGGTCCGCATGCGCACTCCTCGTTGCTCGGTGACGGACGATCGCCGTAGCGGCCGAATCCGACTCGGTTTCCTGTCACTGTAGCGAAGTGACTGACGAGTCAGTTAGACCCGGGCGGCGTCCGACTCGGGACGCCCCCGTGCCGCGCACCTTGATTTGAACGGTCGCTTGCTTGTTAAGCTTCGGCGGTGAGCACCAAACAGCGGCGTCCCGCCGTCGCAGGCTGGTTCACCACCGGGGACGCTCCGGACGGACCGGGCGTCCGGCTGCTCGGTACCCGGTGCACCGCCTGCGGCACCCCCTACTTCCCCCGCAACGACCTGGCCTGCCGCAACCCCGGCTGCGGCGGCCCCAAGGACGGCTCCGAACTGGAGGAGCACGCGCTGTCCCCGCGCGGGCGCATCTGGTCCTACACCGACGCCCGCTACACGCCCCCGCCCCCGTACGTCGCGGCCGACCCGTTCCGCCCGTTCGCGATCGCGGCCGTGGAACTGGAGGCCGAGCGGATGATCGTGCTCGGCCAGGTCGTCCCGGACGTCACCGCCGCGGACCTGGCGGTCGGCATGGAGGTCGAGCTGACCGAGGGCGTGCTGTACGAGGACGACGAGGCGCAGTACACGGTCTGGATGTGGCGGCCGAGCGGGAGGCGGGCATGAGCACCGACGTCGCCGTCCTCGGGGCGGGCATGCACCCCTGGGGCAAGTGGGGCCGCGACTTCGTCGGGTACGGCCTGGTCGCGGCGCGCGCGGCGCTCGCCGACGCCGGGCTGACCTGGCCGGAGATCCAGTACGTGGCCGGGGCCGGCACCATCCGCAACGGCTACCCCGGCTTCGTCGCGGGCGCCACCTTCGCCCAGGCGCTCGGCTGGTCGGGCGCGCGGGTGTCCAGCTCGTACGCGGCGTGCGCGTCCGGCGCCCAGGCGATCAACGCCGCCCGCGCGCAGATCCTCGCCGGGCTGTGCGACGTGGCGCTGGTCGTCGGGGCCGACGCCGCCCCCAAGGGCTTCTTCCGGCCGGTCGGCGGCGACCGCCCCGGCGACCCCGACTGGCTGCGCTTCCGGCTGCTCGGCGCGTCCAACCCGGTGTACTTCGCGCTGTACGCCCGGCGCCGGATGGCCGTGCACGGCGCCACGCCCGACGACTTCGCCGCCGTCAAGGTCAAGAACGCCCGGCACGGGCTCGCCAACCCCTACGCGCGCTACCGCAAGGAGGTCACCGCCGAGGAGGTCGCCGCCTCCCCCGTGGTCGCCGACCCGCTGCGGCTGCTGGACATCTGCGCCACCAGCGACGGCGCCGCCGCCCTCGTGCTGTCCTCGATGGACTTCGCGCGTTCGCGGGGCGTCGCGTCCCCGGTGCGGATCGCCGGCCTGGCGACGGTCACGCCGACCTTCCCCAAGACGGTGCCGGACCTGCCCGACTTCGCCACCGACTCGGCTCTGGCCGCCCCGCCGCCGGACCGGCCGTTCCGCGCGTCCATCGCCCACGCCGCCTACGTGGAGGCGGGCGTCGGCCCCGAGGACCTGTCGCTGGCCGAGGTGTACGACCTGTCCACGGCGCTGGAGCTGGACTGGTACGAGGACATCGGCCTGTGCGAGCCCGGCGGCGCCGAGCACCTGCTGCGCTCGGGCGCCACCGCGCTGGGCGGCCGGGTGCCGGTCAACCCGTCCGGCGGGCTGGCGTGCTTCGGCGAGGCCGTCCCGGCGCAGGCGATCGCGCAGGTGTGCGAGCTGACCTGGCAGCTGCAGGGCCGCGCCGACGGCCGCCAGGTGGAGGGCGCCCGGGTGGGCCTGGCCGTCAACCAGGGCCTGTTCGGGCACGGCTCGGCCGTCATCGCCGTCCGCTGAGCCCGGCCGAGCCCTTACCGAGCCCGGCCGAGCCCTTACCGAGCCCCGCCGAGCCGCACCGGACCCGCCCGGCCCGGTCCGCGTCTGCCCGCCGCCCCGCCCGGCATGAGAAGATCGCCGGACAGGGCCGGTTCGGGGCGGAGAGACATGACCGAGGCTAAGGGCGACGCCGGGCGGGCGCGGGACCTGGCCAGGCTGCCCTCGGGACGGCACCACCTGTCCCGCGACTTCGTCGCCCAGCACCAGACGGCCCGCATCGTCGCGGCCGTCATCGAGGTCACCGGAACGGCCGGCTACGCCCAGCTCACCGTCAATTCCATCATCGCCCGCGCCGGGGTCTCCCGGGCCACCTTCTACGTGCATTTCAAGAACAAGGAGGACGCCTTTCTCCGCGCCTACGACGCGACCGTCGAACGGCTGATGGAACACGTCACCGACGCCTACCGGGGCGAGAGCGACGCCCACGGCAGGCTGCGCGCGGGCCTGGCCGCCTTCCTGGAGTTCCTGGCCGCCGAACCGCTGGCCGCCCGCACCTGCATCGTGGAGTGCCTGGCCGCCGGCCCGGCCGCCGCGGCCCGCCGGGACGCCGCCAAGCAGGCGTTCGCCCAGGTGGTGGTGGACAACATGCGGGAACTGTTCCCCCACTACCCGGAGCCGGAGCTGCTGGCCGAGACGATCGTCGGCGGCATCTACGAGGTCGCCTACACCCGCATCCGCCGCGGCGAGACCGCCGAACTGCCCCGCCTGATCACCGGCCTGCTGGCCGCCTTCGCCGTCCCCGACCCCGACCGCTGGGGCCCCGGCGCGGCCCCCGCCCGGTGACCCGCGCCCGCGCAGGGGGTTGGCCGCTTGCGGACAGGTCACGCACACGGCGGGAAGAGGCATGCCCGAAATCGGGGTGACGGAGGCCACATCGCGACCTGCGGCGCCGTACGGTACGTGACGCGCCTCACAGCAGATCGTCACCGATAACGCCCGGACTTGAATCCGGATTAGCGCCCGAACAAATGGAGCCGCCAACTTACCGGCGAGTAGCGGACGCTTGATAAACACCGGCATTCATGATTCTGTCCCCAATGCCCCCGATCACCGGGACGGCCGCGGGCCCAGCCGTTCCGGGAGATCGTTCTCGTCCCCCATTCCGTCAGCCGAAGTGAGGCAGGAATGAAGAAGTTCGGCAGACTCGCTCTCCCCACCCTGGGCGCCTCGGCGCTCGTGATCGCGTCCGCCACCGCCGCGCTCGCCTCCGCGACGATCACCACCACCGGCGGCACCCCCTACAGCGGTGAGGTGCGCGCCACCAACATCGGCAACGTCACCCTGACCGGGGTCAGCGCGCTCGGCTCGATCGTCACCACCTGCACCAGCGGCACGCTGGACGCCTACGTCGATTCCGACGGCACCGGCGGCTCGCTCAACAACGTCGAGCTGTCCGGCTGCACCAACAACCGAGGCGGCACCACCACGATCACCGCCATCGACCTGCCCTACAGCGGCGGACAGGTCGACTACGCGCCCGTCTCGGGCGGCCGGGACGCGGCGCTGACCATCTTCGCCCCGAACCCGACCGTCCACATCCAGGCCGTGCTGACCCTGCCCACCCTGGGCATCCCGTCGCTGACCTGCCACTACGGCCTGTCCACGTCCACTCCCCTGGTGCTGGACCTGTTCAACCCGGGCAACGCCAACAAGCCGGTGATCACCAACTCGCACGGCCAGGGCACGCTCGCCGGGCAGTCGCTGCAGCGGCGGACCAGCCCGACGCCCGACGCCCGCTGCCCGGCCTCGGTCTCCGCCAACGGCAACTTCCAGATCGTGGCGCACCCGAGCGGCGCGGACCTGCAGGTCGGCCCCTGACCGCTCCCTCACCCATCCCCGGGACGGACGCGGCTCCCGTGACCGCGTCCCGCGACCTACGGGACGGCCGCACCGCGGACGCCCCGTGACGGACGGGCCGCCTCCCCGCGAGGCGGCCCGTCCCCTCCCTTCCCTCCCCCCACCCCGAGTCCCGTGGAGCACGCATGAGAGCACCCCTGCGGCGCATGCTGGCGACGGCGTCCGGCCTGCTGCTCGGCGCCGGGCTGGCGGGCGGCGTCCTCGCCCCGCCCGCCGCGGCCGAGGACGTCCCCGACTTCAGCTTCGCCGCCTGCCCCGACCTGCCCGAGGGCGCCGACCCGAACTTCTGGCTGTGCAACGTGGCGATCACCACCGGCGGCACGTTCCAGCTCGGCAGCCTGAACCAGAAGATCACCGCGCCGATCACGCTCACCTACGCCAACGGCTTCGACCCCGTCACCCTGGAGGAGAAGGTCGTCTTCGGCGGGTTCAAGGCCGACCGGATGCTGGTGCAGCCGGGCATCTTCGGCGACCCGTTCCTCACCGCCGTCTACGCCCAGCCGCGCTACGCCGGGTCGGTCGGGCTCAAGGACGGCAACCTCCAGCTCAACCTGAAGGTCGGCGTGATCAACCCGCTGCTCGGCAGCAACTGCTCGATCGGCACCGACACCAACCCGATCAAGCTGAACCTGACCGTCGGCACCACCAACCCGCCGGCGCCCAACAAGCCGATCTCCGGCTCCCCGCCGGAGGTCGTCCAGGACGACCCGCCCGTGCTGAAGGCGACCGTGGTGGACAACGCCTTCGCCGTGCCCGGGGCGAGCCGGTGCGGCGCGGGCGGCTCGCTGAACTGGGCGGTCAACCTGTACGCGGGGCTGCCCGCGGCGGCGGGGCGCAACACGGCGGTCTTCAACCAGTACGTCAGCTCCAAGCCGTACACCGAGCTGCGGCGCTGACCCCCCGAGTCTCCCCGCTGAACGCACAGGAACCGGCGCGGGACGCCCGCGCCTGCGGCCCGCGCGTCCCGGCCAGGGGCGTGCGGGCCACGACCCCCTTGGAGCACAGATGACAAGACTGTTCCACCGGTGGCGGGCCGCGGCGGCGGCCGCCGCGATCACCGCGTCGGCGCTGGTGGCGACGGCGCCGCCCGCGAGCGCCGACGCCGCGCCGATCCCGCCGGAGGTGAACCTGGACGACTGCCCCTCGCTCAGCGAGCTGCCCGAGGGCGCCGACCCGAACTTCTGGCTGTGCACGGTCGTGGTGATCACCGGCGGTCGGCTCCAGTTCGGCAACATCGACCAGCAGATCGACAAGCCGCTCTCGCTCACCTACGCCAACGGCTTCGACCCGGTCACCCTGGAGCAGAAGTACGTGTTCCGGCCGCTGAAGGGGGAGCCGCTGAAGGTGACGGGCGGGGTGCTCGGCATCCCCGGCTCCGACGTGCTGCCGTTCCTGGAGCTGCACGCCAAGTCGGAGCTGGCCGGTGAGCCGCAGGTCAGCCCGGAGGACGACCCCAACACCATCTACCGGCTGCGGTTGAAGATCAAGAGCATCAACCCGCTGCTCGGCGACACCTGCTACATCGGCTCCGAGCAGGACCCGATCACGCTGAACCTCACCTTCGGCACGACCAACCCGCCGGCGCCCAACAAGCCGATCACCGGCCGGGGCATCGAGCCGCACCCCGACGACCCGACCGTGTTCACCTCCACGGTGGTGGACAACGCCTTCAGCGTGCCGAAGTCGACCGGCTGCGGCCCGTGGGGGCTGCTCAACGGCATCGCCGACTTCCGCGCCGGGCTGCCCGCCAAGGCGGGCACGGCCACCGCGGTCTTCGAGACGATGGCCAAGTTCCGCGGCTACAGCGAGACGTCGGCCTACACCAGCCTGGCCAAGGTCCGCGCCGCCCAGTCCAAGATCGAGGCCAAGGCCGAGCAGGCCCGCTGACGCGCCTCCTCCTCTCCTGCGGTGCTCCCGTCGCCCCCTCCCCCGACGGGAGCACCGCCGCGCGTGAAACGGCTTCGCCCGCACCGAAGATCGAATAGGTGTGACGCAAACCACCGCTCTCGCCCGCCTCGAACCGCTCGTCGGCCGCTGGACGGTCCGGCCGGACGTCCCGGGCCTCGGCTCCGCCTGGGCGGAGTTCACCTGGCAGGACGGCGGCGCCTACCTGCGCCAGGATTCCGACATCGAGGAGATCCCGCCCGAGGCGCCCCCAGGAGTGGCGCGCCAACGCCCCGTTCCCCACCACGGCGCTCATCGGCCTGGACGACGCCACCGGCGAGTTCACCATGATGTACGCCGACGGCCGCGGCGAGCACCGGGTGTACCGGATGACGTTCGCCGACGGCGTCTGGCGGATCTGGCGCGCCGCCCCGGGCTTCCACCAGCGCTTCACCGGCGAGCTGAGCCCGGACGGCGGCACCATCCGCGCCCGCTGGGAGTCCTCCGAGGACGGTACGGCCTGGGCGACCGACTTCACCGTCACCTACACCCGCGCCGACCGCGCCTGACGCCACCCGGCGGCGGCCCGTACGCGGGCTCCGCCGGCTGAGCGGTTCGCAGGGGAGCGCCCGTCCGGGTCGCCGGGCGGGCGCTCCGGCGCGCCTGTGGCCGAGCTCACCGGCTGATCGGGACGGGGCGGGTGCCGTCCGGCGCTAAATTTGCACTGACTGGTCAGTTTAAAAACGCCGGAGGGGAAGCCGTCATGACATCGGAGCCGACGGGCGGGCGCCCGGCCGGGGGGCTCGCCGTCGAGGCCAGGGGCCTGTCGGTGCGCGGACCGCGCGGCTGGGTGTTCCGCGACGTGGACCTGGAGGTCCCGGCGGGCGGGCTGGCCGCCGTCGCGGGCGCCGCCGGCTCCGGTCGCACGTGCCTGCTGCTCGCCCTCGGCGGGCGGATGAAGCCGGCGGCGGGCACCGTCCTGCTCGGCGGGCGGCGGCGCGGCCCGGACGAGATGCGGCGGCGGACGGCGCTGGGCGTCATGGCGGGCGTCAACGAGCTCGACCCCGCGCTGACCGTCCGCGAGCACGTGAGCGAGGCGCTCGACCTGCGGGCGGGGCCGCTGAGCCGGTGGCGCGGCCGGGAGGCGCGCATCCGGCGGGCGCTGGAGCGGGTGGACCTGGACGTCGCGCCGCGCACGCTCGCGGCCGACCTGGCGCCCGAGCAGGCGGTGCTGCTGGGGGCCGCGCTCGCGCTGGTCGGCGAGCCGGACCTGCTGCTTTTGGACGACGTCGACGAGAGCCTGCCGGTCGAGCGGCAGCGGGAGCTGTGGCGGCGGCTGCACGCGCTCGCCGGTTCGGGCGTCACGATCGTCGCGGCCTGCCACGACGCCGCGCCCGCCGAAGGGCTGGCCCAGGTCGTGCCGCTCGCGCGGGCCCGCGAGGAGGCGCTGCGATGAGGCTGCCCGCCGTGTCGGCCGCCAATCTGGAGCTGCGGCGTTTCCAGCGCAACCGGCTCACCCGCATCGCCCTGGCGGCACTCGTGCTGCTGCCGCTGCTGTATGCGGGGTTGTACCTGTGGTCGTTCTGGGATCCGTACGCCCGGTTGAGCCATGTGCCGGTCGCGCTGGTCGTCGAGGACGAACCGGCCAAGGCCGGGGACCGGACCGTCCACGCGGGCGCCGATCTGGCCGCCGAGCTCAAGCGGCGCAAGGTGTTCGACTGGCGCACCGTGGACGCGCAGGAGGCCCGCGAGGGCGTCCGGTCGGGCCGCTACTACATGGCGCTGACGATCCCGTCCGACTTCAGCGCGCGGATCGCCGCGCCGTCCGGCGACGGCACGCCCTCCCCGGCGGCGCTGCGGCTGCAGCTCAACGACGCCAACAACTACGTCATCGGCACGCTGGCCGAGTCGGCGTTCAAGGAGATCAGCGCGGCGGCCGGCGGGGACGCCACCCGCGGCTACCTCGACCAGATCTTCGTGTCGTTCGGGAAGCTGCACGGCGAGCTGGGCAAGGCGGCCGACGGGGCGGGCAGGCTCGCCGACGGCGCGGGCCGGGCCGAACAGGGCGCGGACAAGCTCGCCGCGGGCGCGCGAAAGGCCGAGCAGGGCGCCGGAAAGCTCAAGAACGGCATCGGCGAGGCCCGGTCGGGCAGCCGCCGGCTCGCCTCCGGCCTGGACGAACTGCACACCGGCACCCAGCGCCTCGCGGAAGGGAACCGGCAGCTCAACGCGGGCGTGCAGCAGCTCGTCGCGAAGGTCGACCAGGCCGCCGACGCGACCGTCCCGCTGCTGCGCGAGAACGCCCCCGAGATCCGGCGCGGCGCGCTGGCGGTGGCCGACGCCGCCGACGCCCTCGCCGACGCCGCCGACACGCTCCCCGCGCGGACCGGGCAGGCCGTGCGGCGCGCCGAGCAGGCGCAGGCCGACCTGGAGCGGACGCTCCGCGAGCACCCCGAGATCCCCGCGGACACCCGGCGGCAGCTGCGGCAGGCCGCCGCCGAGGTGGTGGCCGTGGCCCGGCAGGTCGACTCCTACGTCCGCATGCACACCGGCGACCTGCGCAAGGTCGCCGCGCAGGCCAGGTCCGTGGAGCGCGCGGCACGCAAGATCGCCGCGGACGCCCCGGCGCTGGCCGACCGCATCGACAAGGCGCGGCGGGACGTGGACCGGCTCGGCCAGGGCGCGGCGCAGGCCGCGGCCGGAGCGGCCAGGGTCAACGACGGCACGGGCAGACTGCTGTCGGGCGCGTCGCAGCTGACCGGCGGTCTGGGCGCGCTGTCGGGCGGCGCGGGCGAGCTGCAGTCGGGGCTGGGACGGCTGTCTGGCGGCGCGGTCGATCTGGGGACGGCGCTGGCGCAGATTTCCGACGGCAACCGCGAGCTGGCCGACGGCCTGCACGAGGGCGCGGACCGCGTCCCCGCGTACGGCGCGGACGAGCGGCGGGCCCGCGCCGACATGATGAGCAGCCCGGTCCGCCTGGCCAGCACCAACGACAACAAGGTCGCCAACTACGGCACCGGTTTCACGCCGTTCTTCGTGCCGCTGGCGCTGTGGGTGGGCGGCATGGTCGTCTACATGCTGCTGCGTCCGCTGAACCCGCGGGCGCTGGCGGGCACGGCGCCGGGCTGGCGGGTGGCGCTCGCCGGGTGGCTGCCCGCCGTGGCGATCGGGATCGGGCAGGTCGGCGTCGTGCTGGCGGTGCTGCACTTCGGCCTGGGCCTGCACGCGCGGCACTGGGTCGGCCTGGTGGCGTTCCTGTCGCTGGCCTCGGCGGCGTTCCTGGCCGTGATCCAGTGGGTGAACGCGCAGTTCGGCCCGGCGGGGCGCATCGCGGCGCTGGCGCTGCTGATGCTGCAGCTCACCTCGGCCGCGGGCACGTACCCGATCGAGACGAGCCCGGGGTTCTTCCAGGCGATCCAGCCGTATCTGCCGATGCCGTGGGCGGTGCGCGCGGTCCGGCACCTGGTCGCGGGCGGCGACGCGGCGGCGGTGTGGCAGGGTGGTGCCGTGCTGGCGGCGTTCCTGGTCGGAGGGCTGGCGCTGACCGCCCTGGCCGCGCGGCACAACCGGGTGTGGACGGTCAAGCGGCTGCACCCCGCGCTGAAACTGTGAGGCGGCGACGGACGGGCGGGAGCGAGGAACGATGAGCCGGACGGCGACCCGGGAGCGGCTGTTCACCGCGGCGGTCGAGCTGATCGCCGAGCACGGCTTCACCGCGACCACCGTCGACCAGATCGCCGAGCGCGCCGGCGTCGCCAAGGGCACCGTGTACTACAACTTCGGCAGCAAGGCGGCGCTGTTCACGGCGCTGCTGGACTACGGCGTGGAGCGGCTGGGCGCGCGCCTGAGCGAGGCCGCCGCGGACCGGGCGCCGCTGGAGGCCCTGGAGGCGGTGGTCGGCGCGGAGCTGGCGTTCGTCGGCGAGTACGAGCCGTTCGCCCGGCTGCTGATCGCCGAGGCGTGGCGGTCGGGCGGCGGCGCCTGGCACCAGGCCGCCCTGCTGATCCGCGAACGCGCCATCGGCGTCGTCGCGGACGTGCTGCGCGCGGCGGTGGCCGCCGGGGACCTGCGCGCCGACCTG
The DNA here is from genome assembly GCF_039539665.1 of Actinomadura keratinilytica. Lineage (NCBI taxonomy): Bacteria > Bacillati > Actinomycetota > Actinomycetes > Streptosporangiales > Thermomonosporaceae > Actinomadura > Actinomadura keratinilytica. Next base: position 10,617 of record NZ_BAABDO010000093.1, on the reverse strand, counting down.
GACGTCGAGACGGCCGCGGCCGCCGTGTTCGGCATGGTGCTGACGGTCGCGCTGCACTGGCGCACGCTGGAGCCGGGCCGGCCGCTGGAGGACGTGCACGCCACCCTGGTGGACCTGCTGCGCGGCCGCATCTCCGGCGGTGCCCCGGCGGCCTAGCCGCGGGGTTCAGTCCTCCAGGTTGCGGATCTCCTCGACGACGCGCGGCATGTCGGCGTTCATGCCGCGCACCCAGTCGAGCAGGAAGCGCAGCTGCTCGTCGGAGCAGGCCGCGACGCGCTCTGCGAAGTGGCGGCCGATGGGCTCGAAGTAGCGGGACAGGCGCGCCACGTTCTCGGGCACCGGCTCGATGATGACGCGGCGGCGGTCGTCGGGGTCGCGGGTGCGTTTGACGCAGCCGGCCTTCTCCAGCCGGTCGATGACGGCGGTGATGGCGCCGCCGGTGGTGATGCCCATGAGCTGGGCGAGCCGCCCGGGGGTCTGCGGGCCGTCCAGGACGAGCGCGTTGATGGCCTGCGCGTCGGTGACGTTCAGGCCCGCCTTGGAGGCGGTGGCGTGGTGCAGCAGCACCGTCCACATCGTGCTGCGCTGGGTGGCCTCCTGCAGTTCGCGCACCAGCCGGTCGCGCTCCGGGGTCGACACGCCGTCACCTCATCCACCGAAAAGCTCGGATAGCGAGAGACTCTTGTTGAGAGTCACTCCTGCGACGCCATCCTAGCCGCTCGGCGGATCACCGGTGCCCGCCCGACCGGATCCGGGGGCCGGTTCAGGGAGCCGGTTCAGGGGGCCGGTTCAGGGGGACCGGTCGGCCGCCTCGGCGACCTGCCGGGCCCAACGGTAGTCGGCCTTGCCGGCGGGTGAGCGCTTGATCTCCGCGACGAACGCGTACGTCCGCGGCACCTTGTACCCCGACAGGTTCGCCCGGCAGTGCGCGTCCAGCTCCCCCGGCGTCGGCGGCTCCCCGCCGTACGGCTGGACGACGGCGGCGACCCGGCTCCCCCAGCGCTCGTCCGGGACGCCGGCGACGACCGCGTCGAACACCTTGGGATGCCCCTTGAGGACGGCCTCGACCTCCTCCGGGAACACCTTCTCCCCGCCGGTGTTGATGGCCTGCGAGCCGCGCCCGAACACCGCGATGCTGCCGTCCGCCTCGACGGTGGCGATGTCACCGGTGAGCAGCCACCGCCTGCCGTCCACGACCGGGAACGTGCGGGCGGTCTTCTCCGGGTCGTTGTAGTAGCCGCGGGCGATGTGCCCGGTGCGCGCGACCTGCCCGATGACACCGGAGCCCGGCTTGACGGGTTCCAGCCGGTCGTCCAGCACGGCCAGGTCGTCCACGTCCGCGGTGAACCGCAGCCCCTTCTCCGGCGTGGCGCCCGCGACGGCCTCGGCGGTGGACCCCGACTCGGTGGACCCGAACCGGTCCATGATGACCACGTTCGGCAGCAGCTCGGCGAGCCGCTCGCGCACCGCCCCGGTCAGGATCGCGCCGGTCGACACGAACGCCAGCAGCGAGGAGGTGTCGTACGCCCCGCGCGCCAGCGCGTCGGCCATCGGCCGGGCCATCGCGTCGCCGGTGACGGTCAGCGAGTTCACCCTCTGCCGCTCGATCGTCCGCCACACCGCGTCCGGGTCGAACCGCCGCAGGTAGACGATGGTGGCCCCCATGAACCAGCCGATGAACGTGGCCATCTGCGCGGCGCCGTGCATCAGCGGCGCCACCGGCATCATCACCAGCGGGCCGCCCGACCGGGCCTGCTCCACCACGTCCTCGGGCCGGTCCGGACGCGGCTGCGTCGGGTTGTAGAAGGCCAGCAGCATGTCCTTCATGCCCCACATGACGCCCTTGGGCATGCCGGTCGTGCCGCCGGTGTAGATGATGTAGGTGTCGTCCTCCGAACGCGGCGGGAACCCGCGCGTCTCCGGCCGGCCGCGCAGCGCCTCGTCGTAGGCCACCGCCCCGGCGATCCCGGGCGGGCCGCCGACGGCGATCAGGTGCCGCAGCGCCGACGCCCGCGGCGCGGTCGCCGCCACCCGCTCCTCGAACTCCACGTCGTACAGCAGCGCCACCATGTCGGAGTCGCGGTAGACGTACAGCAGCTCGTTCTCCACGTACCGGTAGTTGACGTTGATCGGCACGGCGCGGATCTTCAGCGCGGCCAGGATCGCGGCCGCGTACTCCAGGCAGTTGTAGAGCTGGACGCCCACGTGCTGCCCGGCCCGCACCCCCGCCGCCTCCAGGTGGTGGGCGAGCCGGTTGGCGTGCGCGTCCAGTTCGGCGTAGGTGAGGCGGGGGCCGTCCCCGTCGGGGCCGGCGCACACCAGCGCGACGCGCTCCCCGATCGCGTCGGCGACTCCCTCGAACAGATCGGCGTGGTTGAACTCCATCGGGGGGCCTCCCGCGGGGCGGTTCAGGGTTGGTCGGAGCCGACGATCCACATCGAGAAGAACTGGGCGCCGCCGCCGTAGGCGTGCCCGAGGGCGCGGCGCGCGCCGTCCACCTGGTGCTCCCCGGCCATGCCGCGCACCTGCAGCGCGGCCTCGGCGAACCGGATCATCCCGGACGCGCCGATCGGGTTGGACGACAGCACGCCGCCTGAGGCGTTCCACGGGATGTCGCCGTCCAGCGCGGTGGCGCCCGACTCGGTGAGCTTCCAGCCCTCGCCCTCGCCGCAGAAGCCCAGGTTCTCCAGCCACATCGGCTCGTACCAGGAGAACGGCACGTACACCTCGGCCACGTCGATCTCGCGGCGCGGGTCGGTGATCCCGGCCTGCCGGTAGACGTCGGCGGCGCAGTCCCGGCCGCCCCGCGGGTTCACCGTGTCGCGTCCGGCGAAGAAGATCGGCTCGGAGCGCATGGCGGTGCCGTGCACCCAGGCGGGCGGGTTCGGCGCCGCCTTCGCCGCGTCCGCGCTCGCCAGCACCATCGCGCAGGCGCCGTCGGACGACGGGCAGGTCTCCAGGTAGCGGATCGGCTCCCACAGCATCGGCGTGGACTCGACCATCTCCCGCGAGATGCCGGGGATCTTCAGGTGCGCGTACGGGTTCTTCAGCGCGTTCAGCCGGTCCTTGACGGCGACGAGCGTGCCGATGTGGTCGGGCGCGCCCGACCTGCGCATGTACGCGCGGATGTGCGGGGCGAAGTAGCCGCCCGCGCCCACCACCAGCGACGAGGAGAACGGCGTGCCGACCGTCAGCGCCCACGTGGCGTTGGACTCCGACTGCTTCTCCCACGCCACCGTCAGCACCCGCTCGTGCACCCCGGCCTGGATGAGGCCCGCCGCGACGATCGCGGTGCTGCCGCCGACCGACCCGGCCGTGTGCACCCGCATGATGGGCTTGCCGCGGGCGCCGAGCGCGTCGGCCAGGTACGCCTCGGGCATCACCATGCCCTCGAACAGGTCGGGCGCCTTGCCGATGACGACCGCGTCGATGTCCTTCCACGTCAGGCCCGCGTCGTCGAGCGCGCGCCGCGCCGCCTCCCGGACCAGCCCGGCCACCGACACGTCCAGCCGCCTGGTCTTGTACGCGGTCTGCCCCACCCCGATGACGGCGCACGGATTACCCATTGGCCTCTCCCGACAGGACGCACACGAGGTTCTGCTGCAGGCACGGGCCGGACGCGGCGTGGGCGAGCGCGCGCGTGGCCGACCCGTCGTGGATGCGGGCGGCGGCCTCGCCGATGCGGATGAGGCCGGTCGCCATCACCGGGTTCGCCGACAGCGGCCCGCCGGACGGGTTCACCGCCACCGAGTCGTCCAGGCCGAGGGCCTCGCGCAGGATCAGCTCCTCGTGGCTGAACTGGGCGTGCAGCTCGGCGACCTGGACGCCTTCGGCGCCCGCCCTGCGCGCGGCGGTCCGCGCCGACTGCGACCGCGTCAGGTCCCGCGCGCCCGGCGAGTGCGCCTCGGCGCGGTGGTCGATGCCAGTGATCCAGGCGGGGCGTTCGCACAGCTCGCGCGCCCGGTCGCCGGCGGCCAGCACGATCGCCGCCGCGCCGTCGGTGACGGGCGCGATGTCGTAGGGCCGCAGCGGCGCCACCTCGTAGCCCTCGTCGCCCGGGTCGGGCAGGTGCAGCGCGTAGGGGTTGTCGCGGCCCGCCGCCCGCGACCTGGCGGCGACGGCGCGCAGGTCGTCCTCCTTGGCGCCCGCCCGCTCCAGGTACGCGCGGGCCTGCACCGCCGCCAGCGACACCTGGTCGACGCCCAGCGGCGCCAGGTAGTACGGGTCGAGCTGGTGGGTGAAGATCTCCGGCAGGACGCCCTGGCTGCCCTTGCCGAACCCGTACACCAGCGCGGTGTCGACGTCGCCGTGCCGCAGCCGCACCCACGCCTCGTACAGCGCCCACGCCGCGTCCATCTCCACGTGGCTCTCGGAGATCGGCGGCCAGGCGCCCACCGCGTCCAGCGCCGACACGAACGAGAACGGCGCCCCCACCAGGTAGTCGCACGACCCCGAGCAGGTGAAGCCGAACCTGTCCAGGCCCGTACGCCGCTTGATCTCGCCGATGACGGGCGCGAGCATCTCCACCTCGGTCAGCCCGCCGTCCTGCGCGCGGTGCCGCGTCTGCGCGAACGCGACGACCGCGATCTGGGTGTTCATGGGCTCGCCTCCGGGCCGGGGTTCACACGTAGTCCTTGATGCGTTCGTAGGGGACGTCGGGCTCGTCGAGGGGCTCGAACCATCGGATGTTGTCCATGGACGCGACCCATTCCTCGCGCGGCCGCCACACGGCCTTGACCCGCATGCCGATGCGGACCCGGTCGGCGGGGATCCCGGCGACGAGCGCCAGCATCGTCAGGTCGGCGCCGTCCAGCAGGACGTAGGCCGACACGAACGGCACCTCGGGGGCGCGCGGGTCGGGCAGGTTGTTGACGGCGAACGTGGTGACGGTGCCGGTGTCGGCGACCTCCACCTCCTCGGTGGTCGGCACGCCGTCGCGCGGGCACAGGCCCTTCATCGGCACGATGACCTGCCCGCACCGCGGGCACCGGTGGCCGAGGATGCGGCCTTCGGCGATGCCCTGCAGGAACCGGTCGAGGGCGCGGCCGGCGCGCAGCCGGTACTCCAGCCGCGTCGGCGCATTGATCATCGTGACCTCCGGGCGGAAGCACTCGATGTCGCCGATCGACCCGGTGCGCTCCTGCCGCCACTTCGGCCGCACGCGCATGCCGGTCTTCAGGAAGCGCGGCGGGTCGGCGCCCTCGTCGAACACGCCGACGTCCAGCGCGTGCAGCAGTGCGGTGTCGGCGCCGTCGGGCTGGATCAGCGCCCACGCGAACGGGCGGTCCAGCGGGTGCGCGGCGCGCGGCCTGGGCACCCACGACCAGGCGCGCACCGTCCCGGCGGGGCCGACCTCGACGAACTCGCCGGTCACGGCCTCGCCGTCGTCCGGGTCGTACTCGGTGGGCGGGACGAGCACCCGGCCGGTCGCGGTGCGCACCCCCACCAGCCGGCCGTCGCGCAGCTCGGTCAGGAACCGTCCGATGACCGGCCCCACCGAGCGCGTGTAGCCGCCGGGGAACTCGACGACGTGTGCGGCCTCAGATGACACTCTCACGGCCCTCCCAGTACGGGGCGCGCAGTTTGCGCTTGAGCAGCTTGCCGTTGGGTTCGCGCGGCATCGCGTCGATGAAGTCGATCGATCTCGGCCATTTCATCCGCGCCAGCCGCCCCTCCAGGGACCGCAGGATCTCCTCGGCCAGGGCGGGCCCGGGCGCGACGCCGGGGGCGGGCTCGACCACCGCCTTGATCTGCTCGCCCCACTCCTCGTCCGGGATGCCGAACACGGCGACGTCGGCGACCTTGGGATGCAGGATGATCTCGTTCTCGATCTCGGCGGGGTAGATGTTGGCACCGCCCGAGATGATCATGTCGGCCTTGCGGTCGGACAGGAACAGGAACCCGTCGTCGGTGAGGTATCCGATGTCGCCCACGGTGAAGTAGCCGCGCAGGCGGTTGCGTTCGGTCTTCTCCCGGTCGCCCTTGTACTCGAAGTCGACCCCGGCCATCTTCATGTAGATCGTGCCCGGGGTGCCGCGGGGGACCTCGATGCCGTCGTCGTCCACGATGAGCAGCTCGCTGATCGGCCACGCCTTGCCGACCGTGCCGGGGTGCTTGCGCCAGTCCTCCGGGCTCGCGATCGTCCCGCCGCCCTCGGTGGCGGCGTAGTACTCCCAGATGCAGTCGCCCCACCAGTCGAGCATCTTCTGCTTGAGCGGCACCGGGCACGGCGCCGCCGCGTGGATCGCCCATTTCATCGACAAGTCGGATCGTAGCCATGTCGTTCTGTGAGCCAAGGAGTTGGTGAGTGATGTTGTCTTCCTAAGACCGCTTGGCCTCCGACTTCTGGTGATCGAGTACCTGTCGATGAGGCGCAGGCACTCCTCGGCGTCCCACCGGTCCATGTAGACGAGGGTGTGCCCCATGTGCAGGGCGCAGCCGCCGAACTGGGTGACCGCCGTGTGGTAGTTGGGCGAGGTCACCAGGTGCGCCTGCGGCTGCCCGCCGGCGGGACGGCCCGGTGTCATGCCGAACAGCGAGAGCAGGAACGTCTGCAGCTCGTAGCTGTCATCGGGGTCCATTCCGGCCAGTGCGCGCCGCACGCCCTTGGGCCGCCCGGTCGTCCCGGACGTGTAGTGCATGGTGGCGCCGTTGCTGCGGTCGGCGGGCAGGGCGTCGGGCTGCCCGTCCACCAGCTCCCCGACGGGGCGGAAACCGGGGACGTCGCCGAACGCGAACCTGCGCGCCGGGTCGAGCCCGGCCTCGTCGGCGGCCCGCGCGCCCTCCCCCGCGTACCGCTCGTGCACGAAGAACGCCTTGGCCTCGCTGTCGGCCACGATGTAGCCGATCTCCGGGCCGGTCAGATGCCAGTTGACCGGCGTGTAGTACCAGCCCGCCTGCAGCGCCGCCAGGTACAGCACCAGGCCGTCCACCCCGTTGGGCACCAGCCCGCACACGCCGTCGCCCGTGCCCAGCCCCAGCCCGCGCAGCCCGTGGACGAGCCGGTTCGCCCGGGCCAGCAGCTCGCCGGCGGTGTGCTCGGTGCCGTCCGGATCGACGGCCGCCACCCACCCGGGATCGGCCTGCGCCAGCCGCCAGAAGCCCAACGATCCCATCGGTTCTCCCTCGGTGATCGCCTCGGTTCTCTCCGGACGCGGACGCCCGGGGAAAAAGTAGATCACGTTCTCATTTGTCCGAGCAAGCCCTGTCGGCGCGCCGATCTTGTTACTAGAATCCGTTCTCGTTTAGGAGGGAATCATGCTGCCCATCTCCACCGAGCACTGCACGGTCGAGCAGGACGGCCACGTCGTGACCGTCACCATGAACCGGCCCGCGGCCCGCAACGCGCTCAGCTCGGCCATGCTGGTCGGCCTCGCCGACGCCTGGGCCTACATCTCCGAGACGCCCGAGGTCCGCGTCGGCATCCTCACCGGCGCCGAGGGCCACTTCTGCTCGGGCGCCGACCTGAAGGCGATGGGCGCCCCGCCGTCCGACCCGCGCGTCGCCGAGCGCATGCGGCAGATCCCCGACTTCCACTGGAAGGGCCTGCTGCGCGACGGCCGGCCCACCAAACCGCTGATCGCCGCCGTCGAGGGCTACGCCGTCGCGGGCGGCACCGAACTGCTCGTCGGCACCGACCTGCGGGTCGTCGCCGAGGACGCCACGCTCGGCTTGTACGAGGCGCGGCGCGGCCTGTTCCCCATGGGCGGTTCGGCGATCCGCCTCCCCCGCCAGATCGGCTACGCCAACGCCATGGACATCCTGCTGACGGGCCGTTCGGTCACCCCGCAGGAGGCGCTGGCCATGGGGCTGGTCAACAAGGTGGTGCCGTCCGGGGGCGCCCTGGCCGCGGCCCGCGAGCTGGCCGACCGGATCGCCGCCTGCGGCCCGCTCGCCGTCCAGGCCATCCTGCGTGTGCACCGCGAGACCGAGCACCTGCCCGAGTCCGCGGCCCTCAAGGTCTCCGACGAGATCGGCTGGCCCGTCATCGGCTCCGAGGACGCCAAGGAGGGCACCTGCGCCTTCCGCGAGAAGCGCCCCCCGGTCTACAAGGGCCGCTGACCCCCCGCCGCATCCTCTAACCGGTTTCTCGGTGCACCGAATCGGCGCATGCCGCACGTCCCAAATCGGGCGCATATCGGGGATGTGCTGATCGCGGTTGAATAGGTGCCCACAGTGCATCTCACCGAGAGGACGGGGTGAGGGGGCGGTGGAGGACGAGGACGTGCTGCGGGCGGCCGAGGAGCTGCGCCCGCAACTGCCGGAGCTCGTGGGGGACGCCGCCCCCGAGCTCGACCGCGAGTTGGCGGCGCTGCTGGAGCGGGGCCGATCGGGTGACCCCGTCAAGGTGCCGGTACTGCGCCTGCTGTCGCAGCACGACGCCACCCGGGAGTGGATGCGCCGGGCCCTGGAGGACGCGCCCACGTCGCACCGGGCGTTCCAGCCGCAGCCGGGGCGGGCGCGGCTGCCGGGCGTCCGGTACGCGTGCCCGCGCTGCGGCAAGGAGTGGTACCGCTTCAGCGTGCTCGACCAGGTGCCGTCGTGCCCGGACGACGAAGTGCCCTACGAACCGGTGACGCGGTGACAAGACGAGCGGAGTCGGCGGGCCGCTGATGCTGTCGAAGGTCTGGGAGAAGGCGGGCGAGCGGCTGGCGGGCGAGGCGATCGCCCGGCTGCTGACGCCGGTGGCGGTGTTCTGGTTCGCCGGGCTGGCGGCCTGGACGTGGCGGGAGAGCCGGGAGCGCTCCGGCGGCCTGACCCGGCTGGGCGCCGACTTCGCCAAGCATCCGGCCGTGCTGCAGCTGACGGCCGTCGTGGTGGTGGCGCTCGCCGTCATCGTGTCGGCGCTGATCACCCAGCGGCTGTCGGTGCCGCTGACGCGCCTGCTGGAGGGCTACTGGCCGCGCGGCCGGGGCGACCGGCTGCGGCGCCGCCTGCACCGCCGCCGCACCCGTGACCAGCAGCGCGCCGGCGCCCTGGAGGCGCGGCGGCTGTCCGGCGGGCTGTCCGCCCGGGAGGCCGACGAGCTGGCGCGGCTCCAGGTCAGGCTGCGCAACGCCCCCGGCACACTGGAGCAGACGATGCCGACCCGGTTCGGGAACCTGCTGCGCGCCGCCGAGCTGCGTCCCGGTGCCAAGCACGGGCTCGACACCGTCGCGTGCTGGCCGCATCTGTGGCTGCTGCTGGACGACCGGGTGCGGTCGGAGATCGCACGCGGCCGCGCCGAGCTGGACATGGCGGCGCACACCGTGTGGTGGAGCCTGGCGATCGTCGTGTGGACCCCGCTGGCCTGGTGGGCGCTGCCGCTGGGCCCGCTGCTGGCGGTCGCGGTCTACTACGGGTGGCTGCTCGGCGCCGCGCAGACCTACGGCGACCTGGTGGAGGCGGCGTTCGACCTGTTCCGTCCCCGCCTCTACCAGGCGCTCCGGTGGCCGCTGCCCATCGGCCCGGAAGGTGAGCGGGCGCAGGGAGAGCAGGTCACCCGGTACGTGTGGCAGGGGCTGGCGCCCGAACACCTGGTGTTCGAGACGACCGTCGAAGGCAAGGGGCCGGGGACCTGATGTCGTGCGACGCCGAGCACGAGGTCATCGGCGGGCTGCGCAGCCTGGTGATCGACATGTGCGCCGCCGTGAGCCGGCGCGCCACCGTGCGGCTGATCCAACGGCACCCCGTGCTGCTGACCGACGCGGCCGTGGACGTCCTGGCCGAACTGACCGAGGAGGCCGAGGACGACGACCCTGCCGTGCGCGCCATGTTCGCGTTGCACCGCGACCTGCTGGTACGCGCCCGCGAAAGCAACGGCGACAATACCCGCCACCGGCCGCTACCCGACTGGCTGATACGCAACCGGCTGATGGACGCCCGCGAAAGCGACGATGTGCGCGTCCGCCTCGACCGCGCCTCGCTGGCACACCTCCGCGCACGCGAGAGCGACCATGTGCGCCTCCGCCTCGACCGCGCCCTGCTGGCCTGCGAGATCGCCAAGTCCGGGGAGGGGCTGGCAGAGGACGTCCAGTACGCCGTGGAGCAGCTCGCCGGGTTCCTGGCCGCTCCCCGCAAGGACCGGATGCACGCCCTCGCGCAGCGTCCCCTGGTGCTTCACCACGGCATGCCGCTGGTCGTCGAGGAGCTGGCGGCGCTGCAGGACGACCAGGAGTCCGCCGAACAGGTCCGCCGCTGCAAGCCGTTCCTGGCCCGGTGCCGGGAGGCGGGCGCCGTCCGCGCGCTCGCCGAACAGGCCGCCCGCGAGTACCTGTCCGCGGCGGACGACGACGAGCGGACGTACCCGGCGGACCAGGCCCTGCTCCTCCGGGAAGGCGATCGCCTTGGACACCGACGCCGGGCTGACCTGCAGGCGGCGGCGAGGCCGCCGGAATCGGTGGTGTAGAGGCAGGCCAGCACCCGGGCCGCCGTCCTCGGCGTGTCCGCGGCCATGAAGACGCTGGTCAGCACCGCCTCGGCGTCGCGTCCGTGCCCCTCGGGAGGCAGCGACCCTGTGCTGGTCGGCAAAACGCATCTTCTACCGCATACCGCTGTTCGCACTGAGTAGCAAGATGAACGCATATAGTGTCACCCGCATGCCAAGCCAGGTACATGACATCCCGGCCGAGCTGTTCC
>NZ_BAABDO010000092.1:0-27011 GCF_039539665.1 Actinomadura keratinilytica | reverse complement strand
GCGGCGGCCCGCCGCCCCCGCGGCGCGGTCGGCGCGGCCGCCGGCTGCCCGCAGGGGCCCGACGGCGGCGAGGGCGGCTCGGTGTGGCGGACCTCCTGGCGCTGGTACGGCATCGCGGCCACCTGCTGGTTCCTCGGCGCGGCGGGCAGCGCGGCGTTCTCGGCCATGCCGACCCGCAGCGCCCTGTCGCTGTCGGCGGCCGACCTGTTCTACCTGGCCGCCGTGATCGCCCTGGTCGTCGGGCTGGTCGCGCCGATCCGGATGACGCGGGACGTACGGGCCTGGCTGCGCTACGCCGCCGACACCTACGTATGCGTATGCGCGCTGTTCGTGCTGGGCTGGGTGGCCCTGTTCAGCGACCTGTACCACGGCTCGGGCGAGTCGCCGGTCGAGTTCCTGCTGGAACTGCTGTACCCGGTGGTCGATCTGGTGCTGGTGTGCGGGGCGCTGCCGTTCGTGCTGGGCGCCGGGCCCGGGCGCAGGCGCCCGGCCTGGCTGGGCTACGCGGCGCTGACCGCGCTCGCCGTCGCCGACGTGGTGACGCTGGCGGTGCGGCTGCGCGAGGGCGCGCCCGCCCAGGACCCGTCCGACATCCTGCGGCTGGGCGCGCTGCTGCTGCTCGTCCTCGTCCCCTGGACGGCCCCGGCCGAGGCCGCCGCCCCCCGCGAGGACGTCGACGACGTGCCGCAGGGCGTGACGATCGACGCCCCGCAGGGCGCGGCCGCCGAGGAGGCCGACGACGGGCGCACCGGGCGGATGATCGGGCCCGGCCTCACCACGGCGGCGGTGGCGGCCGCGGCGACGCTGTTCGTCGCGGGGCACTCGCTGACCGCCTCGCACGGCCTGGAGCCGGTCGTGTCGCTGGTGGCGGGGTCGGCCACGATGGTGCTGCTGGCGCGGCTGGCCGAGCTGCTGCGCGAGAACGAGTCGCTGCGCGGCGCGGTGCGCACCGGCGAGGAGCACTTCCGCGCGCTGTCGGAGAGCATCAACGACGCGGTGCTGATCTGCGGCCTGGACGCGGTGGTGCAGTACGCCAGCGCGGGCGCCCTGCGCACGTACCGCTACACCCCCGAGGAGCTGCTGGGCCGCCGCCTGCACGAGATCATCCACCCCGAGGACCTGCCCCGGGTGCGGGCGGCGTTCAGCGGCTTCCTCGACGACCCCGCCGACGACCCCGCCGCCGACGGCACCGACGGCACCGACGACGCCGGCGCCCCGGCGGGCGGTCCGGCGCACGTGGACGACCCCGAGGCCGACGACCCGCCCCCGCCGTCCGACGACGACCTCGGCGTCGTCCGCGACGAGGACACCGACACGCTGCGGCTGTCGTTCCGCATCCGCGCCGCCGACGGCACCTGGCTGCCCACCGAGTCGACGATCTCCCGCTACAGCGGCACCGGCGAGGCCCCCGGGCGGCTGCTGGTGACCACCCGCGACCTGAGTGAGCAGGCCGCGCTGCAGCGCCAGGTCACCCATCTGACCTTCCACGACGGGCTCACCGGGCTGCCCAACCGCGCCTACTTCGAAGAGCGCACCCGCGAGCTGCTGTCGCACCAGCCGGACGGCGGCCGGGTCGCGGTGCTGTTCGCCGACCTCGACGGGTTCACCGCCGTCAACGACTCGGCCGGGCACGCGGCCGGCGACCAGGTGCTGGCGCAGGCGGCGCGGCGGCTGCGCGCGGCCGTGCAGGCCGACGACACCGTGGCGCGCTGGGGCGGCGACGAGTTCGCCGTGCTCGTCCAGCTCCCGTCGGACGCGTCCGGCGCGGGCGGCCGCACCGGACCCGGCGCCGACACCCAGGCCGCCGTCGATCTCGCCGAGCGGCTGCTGCGCGCGCTGTCGAAGGAGCCGTACCGGGTCGGCGGCAAGGGCATCGTGCTGACCGCCAGCATCGGCATCGCCTTCGCCGGCGACCAGGAGCCGGCGGCCGGGCGCGACCGGCCGCGCGCGCCCGCCGCGTCGGGCGGCGCCGCGCGGCGGCTGCGGCGCAGCGCCGCCGACCTCATCCGCAACGGCGACCTGGCGATGGCACGCGCCAAGGAGCTGGGCGGCGGCCGGGTCGAGGTGTTCGCCCCGCACATGCACACCGACGTCGTACGCCGCCTGGAGCTGGGCAGCGACCTGCAGCGGGCGCTCGCCGAGGAGCAGTTCGCCGTCGAGTTCCAGCCGGTGGTGGACCTGGCGACGTCCCGCGTCACCGGCGTGGAGGCGCTGGTGCGCTGGTGGCGGGGCAGCGAGGCGGTGCCGCCGGAGGAGTTCATCGGACCGGCCGAGGAGTCCGGCCTGATGACCCCGCTGGGCGACTGGGTGCTGCGCGAGGCGTGCCGGGAGGTGGCGGGCTGGCGCCGCGACTCCTGGGAGGTCGGCGTGTCGGTCAACTTCACCGCCCGGCAGATCGCCGCGCCCGGCTTCGTGGAGTCGGTCGCGGCCGCGCTGGAGGAGACCGGGCTGCCGCCGCAGGCGCTGACCGTCGAGGTGCGCGAGGAGGTGCTGGTCGAGGACGCCGGGCAGAGCGTGGCGCGGCTGTCGGAGCTGCGCGACCTGGGCGTGCGGCTGGCCATCGACGACTTCGGCACCGGCTATGCGTCGCTGGCCTACCTGGGGCAGCTCCCCGTGGACGTCCTCAAGATCGACCCGTCGTTCGTGGCCGGGCTGGGCCGGGACGAGACCCTCACCCTGCTCACCCGCACCATCGTGCGGCTCGGCAGCGACCTCGGGCTGACCGTGGTGGCCGAGGGCATCGAGCGGCCCGAGCAGCTGGAGCTGCTGCGCGAGATGGGCTGCCCGCGCGGCCAGGGCTACCTGGTGGCCCGCCCGATGGCCGCCGGACGCGTCGCGTCGCTGGTGCGCACCAACCTCAAGGTGAAGAAGGCGCCGGGCGAGGTGACGCTGCCGCTGGAGGACTCCGCGCTGTCCGCGGGCTGAGAAACCGGTGTGCACCGCCCTGACCTGCGGCGACGCGGGCCGGAATGGGCCGGTTTCACCCCACCCGTGTCTCACATGCTGAGATAAACCGTCCAGGGATTTGACCCGCGGCGCGAAGTCGGCGAAAGTGGGGCCCGTGCAGAGCACTTCCCGCATTCTCGTAGTACTTGGTCGGCGCGCAGGCTGACCGAGTCCCTTCGTCCTGCGCGCTTCCCTCGACCGTCACCCGGCGGCGGGGGTTTTTTGTTGGCCGCGTGACCCGTGAAGCGGCCGTGACCCGCGGCCGAGCGTCCGGCGGTCAAGGCCACACCGACCTCTCCCAAGGAACAGGAACATGACGACCGAACAGATGACGGGAGCCCAGGCGCTGGTCCGCGCCCTGGAGAACGTCGGCGTCGACACCGTGTTCGGCATCCCGGGGGGCGCCATCCTCCCGGCCTACGATCCGCTGTACGACTCCAGCAAGCTCCGTCACATCCTGGTGCGGCACGAGCAGGGCGCCGGGCACGCGGCCCAGGGTTACGCCATGGTCACCGGCAAGGTCGGCGTCTGCATGGCCACCAGCGGGCCGGGCGCCACCAACCTGGTCACCGCGATCTCCGACGCCTACATGGACTCGGTGCCGATCGTGGCGATCACCGGGCAGGTGGCGACCCCGCTGATCGGCACCGACGGCTTCCAGGAGGCCGACATCTCCGGCATCACCATGCCGATCACCAAGCACAACTTCCTGGTCACCAAGGCCGAGGACATCGCCCGCACGATCGCCGAGGCGTTCCACATCGCCTCCACCGGCCGCCCCGGGCCGGTGCTGGTGGACATCGCCAAGGACGCGCTGCAGGCCACCGTCGAGTTCAGCTGGCCGGTCGCCATGCACCTGCCCGGCTACCGCCCGGTCACCCGGCCGCACTCCAAGCAGGTCCGCGAGGCGGCACGGCTGATCGTCCAGGCGAAGCGGCCGGTGCTGTACGTCGGCGGCGGCGTGCTGAAGGCCAAGGCGTCCGCCGAGCTGAAGGTGCTGGCGGAGCTGACCGGGGCGCCGGTCGTCACCACCCTGATGGCCAAGGGCGCGCTGCCCGACAGCCACCCCCTGCACATGGGCATGCCCGGCATGCACGGCAGCGTCGGCGCGGTCGGCGCGCTGCAGCGCGCCGACCTGCTGGTCGCCCTCGGCGCCCGGTTCGACGACCGGGTCACCGGCCAGCTGTCCAGCTTCGCGCCGGACGCCAAGGTCGTGCACGCCGACATCGACCCGGCGGAGATCTCCAAGAACCGGCACGCCGACGTCCCGATCGTCGGCGACGCCCGCGAGGTGCTGGCCGACCTGATCGTGGCCGTCCAGGCCGAGCACGACGCCGGCCGCCGCGGCGACTACGAGGACTGGTGGCGCCAGCTGCGCGCCTGGCAGGAGACCTACCCGCTCGGCTACGACCACCCCGCCGACGGGTCGCTGTCGCCCCAGTACGTCATCGAGCGCATCGGGCAGCTCGTCGGGCCCGAGGCGTACTACGTCGCCGGCGTCGGCCAGCACCAAATGTGGGCGGCCCAGTTCATCAAGTACGAGCGGCCCGGCGCGTTCCTCAACTCCGGCGGCGCGGGCACCATGGGCTACGCCGTCCCGGCCGCGATGGGCGCCAAGGTCGCCGCGCCCGACGCGCAGGTGTGGGCGATCGACGGCGACGGCTGCTTCCAGATGACCAACCAGGAGCTGGCCACCTGCGCGATCGAGGGCATCCCGATCAAGGTCGCCGTCATCAACAACGGCAACCTGGGCATGGTCCGGCAGTGGCAGACGCTCTTCTACAACGAGCGCTACTCCAACACCAACCTGCACAGCCGCCGGGTTCCCGACTTCGTGAAGCTGGCCGAGGCGTACGGTTGTGTCGGGCTGCGCTGCGACCGCGCCGAGGACGTCGACGCCACCATCGCCAAGGCCATGGAGATCAACGACGCACCGGTGGTCATCGACTTCGTCGTCCACCACGACGCCATGGTCTGGCCGATGGTCGCCGCGGGCACCAGCAACGACGACATCAAGATCGCCCGGGACATGGCCCCCGACTGGGAGAACGGAGACTGACCCGATGAGCCAGCACACCCTGTCGGTCCTGGTGGAGAACACGCCGGGCATCCTCGCCCGGGTGGCGTCCCTGTTCTCCCGGCGCGGGTTCAACATCGAGTCGCTCGCCGTGGGCACCACCGAGCATCCCGAGATCTCCCGCATGACGATCGTGGTCAACGTCGAGGAGCTCCCGCTCGAACAGGTCACCAAGCAGCTGAACAAGCTGATCAACGTGCTGAAGATCGTCGAGCTCGACCCGTCGTCCTCGGTGCAGCGCGAGCTGGTGCTGGTCAAGGTCCGCGCCGACGCCGAGACCCGGTCGCAGGTGCTGGAGACCGTCCAGTTGTTCCGCGCCAAGGTCGTCGACGTGGCGCCGGACGCGGTCACCATCGAGGCCACCGGCAACCGCGACAAGCTGGACGCCTTCATCCGCGTCCTGGAGCCCTTCGGCATCAAGGAACTGGTGCAGTCGGGCATGGTGGCCATCGGCCGCGGCGCCCGGTCCATCACCGACCGGTCGCTGCGCGCCCTGGAACGCAGCGCGTGACGCGGCGCCGCCCCTGAAAGAACGAGCAACACCACATGAAGAAAGGCAACAGCAACAGTGGCTGAGATGTTCTACGACGACGACGCCGACCTGAGCGTCATCCAGGGGCGGCACGTGGCCGTCATCGGATACGGCAGCCAGGGCCACGCGCACGCGCTGTCGCTGCGCGACTCCGGCGTGGACGTGCGCGTCGGCCTGCGCGAGGGTTCGGCCAGCCGGGAGAAGGCCGAGGCGGAGGGGCTGCGGGTGCTCACCCCGGCCGAGGCCGCCGAGGAGGCCGACCTGATCATGATCCTGGCGCCGGACCACCTGCAGCGCGGGATCTACGAGCAGGACATCAAGCCCGCCCTGGTCGAGGGCGACGCGCTGTTCTTCGGCCACGGCCTCAACATCCGGTACGGCCTGATCAAGCCGCCGGAGGGCGTGGACGTGTGCATGGTCGCCCCCAAGGGCCCCGGCCACCTGGTGCGCCGCCAGTTCACCGCGGGCCGCGGCGTCCCGGTGATCGTGGCGGTGGAGAAGGACGCCTCCGGCGGCGCCTGGCCGCTGGCGCTGTCCTACGCCAAGGCCATCGGCGGGCTGCGCGCGGGCGGCATCAAGACCACCTTCACCGAGGAGACCGAGACCGACCTGTTCGGCGAGCAGGTGGTGCTGTGCGGCGGCGTCGCCGAGCTGATCAAGAACGGGTTCGAGGTGCTCATCGAGGCCGGCTACCAGCCGGAGGTGGCCTACTTCGAGTGCCTGCACGAGATGAAGCTCATCGTCGACCTCATGTACGAGGGCGGCCTGGCCAAGATGAACTGGTCGATCTCCGACACCGCCGAGTACGGCGGCTACACCCGCGGCCCGCGGGTGATCACCGCCGACACCAAGGCGGAGATGAAGCGGATCCTCGGCGAGATCCAGTCCGGCAAGTTCACCAAGGAGCTGGTGGAGGAGTTCGAGGGCGGGCAGGCCCAGTTCGCCAAGTTCCGCCAGGAGCTGGCCGAGCACCCGATCGAGAAGACCGGCGCCAAGCTGCGTCCCATGATGAGCTGGCTCAACGACTGAGCACCGGCTGAGCACGGTCTGCGCCCCGTCCCCGGGACGCGCGGTTGACGAGTGTGCGCCCGGTCCGGCCGACGCCGGGCCGGGCGCACACGGCTTTTGCGGGGGCGCCCGCGCGGCGGTGACGCGTCGGGGACGCGTCAGGAGCGGGTGAGGCGGCGGCGCAGCCGGGCGCGCAGGGAGGGGCGGCGGCGGGCGGCGTCCCTGACCAGGACGGCCAGGTGGCCGCCCTTGGTGAAGTAGGCGGTGGCCTCGGTGGCGGGGTCCAGCAGGCGCTGCTGCGGGTCGGTCTTCAGCTTGGGGCCGCGGACGCCGCCCAGGCGCTCCTCGCGGCGGATCCCGAGCGCCTCGGCGGCGACGTAGGCGTCCCAGCGCCCCGGACCCGCGACGGCGACGTCGGCGTACGCGGTGAAGCCGTCCTCGCCCGGCTCGGCGGGGAAGTGGTGCTCCACCCCCGAGCGCCGCTCCCGCAGGATCAGCGCGACCTTGGTCTCGCGCGCCTGGACGCGCTGCACCGCGGCGTGCCCGCGCACCCGCAGCCGCGCGCCGCCCTGCCAGCCGACCGCGTCCAGCCGGTGGTCCAGGCCGATCTCGGCGGTGACGTCGGCGTCCTGGCGGGGCACGCCGCGCAGGTACGGGTAGACCGCGTACACCCGGCCGCCCACCACGACCGTGCCGACCTCGACGCCGTCCACCTCGTCGCGGACCAGGCGCTCCAGCTCCTCCTGCAGGTCGTGCCGGATGCAGAAGGCGCGCATCCGGTACGCGGCGGGCAGGGCGGCGCGGTCGGCGGCGTCGGCGAGGCCGCCGTCGGCGAGCATCAGCCGCGTCCCGGCCACCATGCCGCGCCGGGCGGCGCCGTCGAGGTCCAGGAACCGGTGGTCGTACACGCGCAGCATGTCGCGCAGGAGGCTGGTGGCGGAGTCCGGGGTCACGGAGGCTACGTTAAGGGGGCCGCCGACCGGCCGGGGTGAGGCGGCGCCGCGTGTCGTCCGTGTGCATACGCGGTATTGCCTCCGCATACGCCGTCTGCGACGGTGGGGCCATGTCGATCCGTCATGGCCTCCTGGCCCTGCTGGCCCAGGGGCCCCGCTACGGCTACCAGCTGCGCGCCGAGTTCGAGGCGTCGACCGGTGCGACATGGCCGCTCAACATCGGGCAGGTCTACTCCACGCTGTCCCGGCTGGAGCGCGACGAACTGGTGACCCGGGTGGGCGCCGACGAGGAGGGCCGGCTCGTCTACCGCATCACCCCGGCCGGACGGGAGGACGTGCGGCGGTGGTTCGCCACGCCCGTGGCCCGCGGTGACCGCCCCCGCGACGAGCTGGCCATCAAGCTCGCCCTGGCCGTCACCACGCCGGGCGTGGACGTGCGCGGGGTGGTGCGGGCCCAGCGCACCGCCACGCTGCGGACCCTGCAGGAGCTGACCCGGCTGAGGGGCGACGACCCCGGCGTGCCGGCCGCGCCCGGCGACCGCGCGTGGCGGCTGGTGCTGGAGTCGATGATCATGCAGTTCGAGGCCGAGGTGCGGTGGCTGGACCACTGCGAGTCCTACCTGCTGCACGGCGAGCCCTCCGCCGACGGGGCCGCCGCTCAGCCGGCCGCCCGCGAGCTGGCCGCGGGCGAGCTGCGCTGACCGTTTCCGCGGACGCCCGGCGGTCGGCGCCGGATCCGGGCGCCGGCCGGGGCTGGTAGCGTCCTGGCACGTGGCGGAGGCGGTTGCGGCTGAGGGGGCTCCCGGCGGGGTCCGGCGGGCCGAGGCCCGGCGACGGTCCGTGCGGGTGCCCGTACCTCTGGCGGCGATGGTCGCGGGCGCGGCCGTGGTGTACGCGGCGTCCTCCCTCCTGCGGCTGCGGACGTTCCACGCCGGGACCTACGACCTGGTCATCTTCGACCAGGCCGTCCGGTCCTACAGCCGGTTCGGCGCGCCGGTGGCCATGGTCAAGGGCGTCCACAACGGTTTCGGGCCGGACTTTTCGATCCTCGGGGACCACTTCTCGCCCATCCTGGCCCTGCTGGCGCCGCTGTACCGCATCCACGACGGGCCCGGCACGCTGCTGGTCGCGCAGGCGGTGCTGTTCGCCGCGGCGATCGCGCCGATCTGGCGGTACGCGCGCCGCCGCCTGGGCACGTGCGCCGCCTACTGCGCCGCGGGCGCCTACGCGCTGTCGTGGCCGGTCGCCGAGGCGCTGGCGTTCGACTTCCACGAGGTCGCGTTCGTCCCGCTGCTGTCGGCGCTGCTGGTGGAGCGCCACGACGCGGGCCGCCGCGGCCAGGCCCTGCTGGCCGCCGCCGCGCTGCTGCTGGTCAAGGAGGACATGGGGCTGCTGCTGGCGGGGTTCGGCCTCTACCTGCTGACCCGGCGCGGCGAGCGCCGCCTCGGGGCGGGCCTGGTCGGCGCCGGGGCGGCCGCGACGTGGGCGGCGTCGCGGGTGCTGATCCCCGCCTTCGGCGGCGACGGCGACTACTACTGGGCGTACGGCTCGCTGGGCGACGACCTGCCGGACGTCGTCCGGCACGTGCTGACCCGCCCGTGGGACGCGGTGATCGCGCTGGTCACCCCGGTCACCAAGGCGTGGACCATGGCGCTGCTGGTCCTGCCGCTGCTGTTGCTGCCGCTGCTGTCGCCGATCACCCTGACCGCCGTGCCGCTGCTGGCCGAGCGCATGCTGGCCGGCTCCTTCCCCAACTGGTGGGAGCCCAAGTACCACTACAACGCCTTCCTGATCGCCGTGCTGGTCATCGCGGCCGTGGACGGCGCGGCGCGGCTGAGCTCCCCGCACGACCGCCTGGCCGCGCTGTGGGAGCGCGTACGGCCCGGGGCGCGGGTGCGTCCGCACGCGGCCGGGGCGCTGCTGGTCGCCGCGGCCCTGACCGTGCCGTTCTTCGCCTTCGGCGACCTGGTCGATCCCTCCTACCTGCGGCGCGACGGGCGTGCGCGGGCCGCGGCCGAGGCGGTGGCCCGGGTGCCCGACGGCGTGGTGGTGGAGACGGCGAACCGGCTCGGCCCGGCCCTGACGTCGCGCACCCGGGTGCTGCTGTGGGATCAGCGCCCGCGCGGCGCGCCGTGGGTGGTGGCCGACGTCGAACGCCACACGTTCCCCTTCTTCTCGCTGGACGAGCAGCGCCGCCGCGTCCAGGAGCTCGTCGCGTCGGGCTACCGGGAGGTCTTCCGGTCCGGCGGCTACGTCGTCCTGCACCGTCCGCGGCACTGACCCCGGCGCCATTCGCGGGCCGCCCGCGGGATCGGTAAGCCCGCCCGGTCACGATCGTCAGAAATCTCAGTGAAGATCTGGCCGGTTAATCTCGCCCTACCCATTGCGTGATGTTTGTTCGATACTGGAAGAAAATATGGGCGGTGAACGCGACACGCCGGGCGCACCAGCGCCGACGCCGGAGCGTGCCGACGCTCGCCGTGACGGTTGGGGCGGATGCTCATGGGTGGCGATCATTTCTCGTGCGGGCGCTGCGGCCCGGCGACGAATACCGGGCGCGCATTGTCCGGGGGAGATTTTTCTCCGATTCCGGCGGCGCGCGGACCCAATTGCGGCGGGGAGTCGTGACGTGGCCGGGGCGGAGGAGCGGGCCGTCCGGCGCTGGGACTCCTGCGGCAGGGCGTGGATCGGGGTGCTGCGGCACGTCTGGACGGCCGGCGAGGCCGGCATGGACGACCGGGGGGCCATCATCGAGGGGCCCCCGATCGTTTTCGAGGTGACCTCGCTGACGTGGCAGGACCCGATCCTGCGCGAGCACGGGGACGCCGACGGCGGGCGGCACGGGCCCGAGGGGCTGGGGCGGCCGGCCGCGGCGGCCCAGCGCGAGTGCGCCCGGATGCGCGACCTGCAGGGCGCCGACCAGGTGCGCTGGGTGGTGGACCTGCTGCGCGCCCGGCCGTGGACCACCAGCGCGTGGATCTCCCTGGCCGTGCCGTGCGAGCCGCGGGACGCCGCGCCGTGCCTGGTGGCGCTGTCGTTCCGCATCCGCGCCTACACGCTGATGATGACGGCGATGTTCCGGGCGCAGAACGTCTACCGGGGCTACCTGTCCTACGTCCCGCTGCGGGAGGTCCAGTTGGAGGTGGCCGAGGAGCTGGGCCTGCCGCCGGGACCGATGCGGGTGTTCGTCGACGTGCCGTACCTGCGGGTCGCCGACACCGAACGCGTCGCGCGGATCCTGACCGCGCTGCCCGAGCCCAACGCGGCATGACGTCCGGCCGCCGGGTGCGCGGGGGAGGGCGTACCGGGCGGGGCGGGCGTGCGGTGGACGGGTACGGGGGCAACCGGGGGCACCGGGCAGTATAGGCGTGCGGGCCGCGGCGCGGGCGGGCGTTCGCGCCGACTTCCGGAGGTGACGTAAGGGTCTATTCCGGGCGTATACGGATGTGCCTCCACCGCCGTCGGAGCGCGCGGGCCGGGGGTCTAAACTCGGTAGGTGCGGGGGCACGACGGGGTGACTCGCGATTTCATCTGCCCGACATCTTCCGAAGGATCTTCCTTGAGCAAGCCTGTCGTCCTCGTCGCAGAAGAACTCTCCCCGGCCGGAATCGCCGAGCTGGAGGCCGACTTCGACGTCCGGTACGTGGACGGGTCCGACCGGGCCGCCCTGCTTCCGGCCGTGGCCGACGTCGACGCGCTGATCGTGCGCAGCGCCACCAAGGTGACCGCCGAGGTGTTCCAGCACGCGGACAAGCTGCGCGTGGTGGCCCGCGCCGGGGTGGGGCTCGACAACGTCGACGTCGAGGCCGCCACCAAGGCCGGGGTGATGGTCGTCAACGCCCCGACCTCCAACATCGTCACCGCCGCCGAGCACGCGATCGCGCTGCTGCTGGCCACCGCCCGGAACGTTCCGCAGGGCCACGCCGCGCTCAAGCAGGGCGAGTGGAAGCGCTCCAAGTACACCGGCGTGGAGCTGCAGGGCAAGACCGTCGGCGTGCTCGGCCTCGGCCGCATCGGGGTGCTGGTCGCCCAGCGGCTGGCCGCCTTCGACATGAACATCATCGCCTACGACCCCTACGTGCAGGCGGCCCGCGCCGCGCAGCTCGGCGTCCGCATGGTCGGGCTGGAGGAGCTGCTGCGCGAGAGCGACTTCATCACCGTCCACCTGCCCAAGACCCCCGAGACCCTCGGCCTGGTCGGCGACCGCGAGCTGCGCATGGTCAAGCCCAGCGTGCGCATCATCAACGCCGCGCGCGGCGGCATCGTCGACGAGGCCGCCCTCGACCTGGCGCTCAAGGAGGGCCGCGTCGCCGGGGCGGGCCTGGACGTGTTCAGCACCGAGCCGTGCACCGACAGCCCGCTGTTCCACCACGACAACGTGGTGGTCACCCCGCACCTGGGCGCCAGCACCCACGAGGCGCAGGAGAAGGCCGGCACCCAGGTGGCCCGCTCGGTGCGGCTGGCGCTGTCCGGCGAGTTCGTGCCCGACGCGGTCAACGTGCAGGGCGGCGCCGTCGCCGAGGACGTCAAGCCCGGCCTGCCGCTGGCCGAGAAGCTCGGCCGCATCTTCACCGCCCTGGCCGGCGGCGTGCCGGTGCGGCTGGAGGTCGTGGTGCGCGGCGAGATCGCCGGGCACGACGTCAAGGTGCTGGAGCTGGCCGCGCTCAAGGGCGTGTTCGCCGACGTGGTCGAGGAGTCGGTGACGTTCGTCAACGCCCCGCTGCTGGCCCGCGACCGCGGCGTCGAGATCACCCTCACCACCACCGAGGACAGCCCCGACTGGCGCAACGTGGTCCAGGTGCGCGGCACCATGGGCGACGGCACGGTGGTCTCGGTCTCCGGCACGCTCACCGGCCCCAAGCACCACGAGCGCATCGTGGAGATCAACGGCTACGACATGGAGCTGTCGCCGACCGACCACATGGCGTTCTTCTCCTACAGCGACCGGCCCGGCATCGTCGGCGTGGTCGGCCGGCTGCTCGGCGACCAGGGCGTCAACATCGCCGGCATGCAGGTCGGCCGGGACGCCAAGGGCGGCACCGCGCTGATCGCGCTGACCGTCGACTCGGCCATCCCGACCCAGCTCATCGACGTGATCCGGGACGAGATCGGCGCCGAGATGGGCCGCCGCGTCGACCTTGACGGCTGACCTCGACGGCTGACCTCGACGGCTGATCTCGACGGCTGACCTCCGCAGAGGCGGGCGGGGTGCGCTCGGCGCGCCCCGCCCGCCTTGCTGTTCGCCCCGGGCCTCCCCGGGACGGCCCCCACCTGCGGATTCTTCGCCGACTGTCTCAGCATTCGGAAAGTTCGGCCACGGATCGGGACATTCCGGGAATCGAGCCGGTAACGTGGGCAGGGTCATGCGCTTGGTGGTACGCATCCTTCGCCGCCGCGGCGGGGCCTGATACGGCAGGCCGGCGACCCGCCGCGGAGCAGGGTGCCGGCCGTAAGCCCGTCGTTCACTCTTCCGACGAACCACCACGAGGAACAGCGATCATGAGCAACTCCGGTACCACGCCCACGCCTGCCGACGACGCCGCCGAGGAGGCGGCCCGCGCGCTGCAGACGGCCCTGGACCGCCGCGACAACGGCGGCCGCTCCGCCCGCTGACCCGCTGGTCCGCTCCCGCCGGACGGGCGGCGGCCTGGCATGATCGCCGACATGGCGGCACCTGACCGGGCGGGAGCGGACGAGGTCCGCCGGGCGCTGGCGGACGCGGCCCGGCTGGGCCCCTACTTCCAGATCGCCACCGACCCCGCCGAGGAGGCCGACCCCACCTGGCGGCCCCTGCCCGAACCCGACCCGGCGCGGCTCGGCGGGCTGACCGACGCCTACGCGCGGCGGCTGGGCACCTCGGAGCGCCGGGTGGCGGCGTCCATCCTCTTCCAGGGGCTGGCGTCGCGGCTGTGGTCGCCCGTGGTGGCGGCCGCGGCGCACGGCGTCGTACCCGACCTGTCCGGGCTGCACTGGCGCTGGGCCCCCGGCGCGCCGATCGCGCTCTGGCTCGCCGACCCCGGCGGCTGGCGCGCCGCCGGCGACCCCGCCGCCACCGCCCGGCTCGTGCACCGCACGGTCGTGGAAGGGCAGCTGCGGCCGCTGCGCGCCACCCTGCTGCGGATCGTCCGGCTCGCGGACGGCCTGCTGTGGGGCAACGCGTCCGCCGCCCTCGCCGGAACGCTGCGCGCCGGCACGCTCAGGCCCGAACTGGCCGAGCCGGTCGGCACGCTCGTGCGGGAGCTGTTCGGGCATGCGCCGCTGGCGGGCACCGGCTCGTTCACCCCGGACGGGTTCGTCCGCCGCAGCTGCTGCCTGTACTACCGGGTGCCGCCGGGCGGCGAGATGTGCGGCGACTGCGCCCTCCTGCGCCGCGCCTGAGCGGCCGGCACGGCGCAGGAGGGCGCGCCGATCAGGCCGCCGCGGCGGCCGGTGACGGCCGCCGAACCGCACGCTCGGCGAGCACGCCGAACACCAGGCCCAGCGTCGCCCACAGGGCGACCTGGACGCCCAGCGACGCGATCCGGAAGTCCCACAGCACCGTGGCCGGGAACCCGTCGGCGACCGCGTCCGGCGTCGGCGTCAGCCGGTACACCAGCGCCAGCACGACCGCGAACCCGGCCGCGGTGGCGATCGCGGCGTTCCAGGCCCCCAGCCTGGGCAGCAGGCGGCGGAACACGATGGCGGCGGCGACGACCGACAGCACGCCCAGCGCCACCATGCCGAAGTACAGCGCGGTACGGCCGCCGATCGTGTCCGGGTTGCCGACGGCCGGGGGCGTCGGCGGGTACTTCAGGAACGGCACCAGCTCGACGGCCACGAACCCGCCCAGCGCGACCAGTGCGGCGGTGGCGCGGGCGCCGAACGCGCCGATGCGGCCGTAGGCGACCGCGAACGCGATCGCGAACAGCCCGCCGAGCGCGACGCCGTACACGCCGAGCGCGGTGATCAGCCCGGCCGTCTTCTGCACCGTGCGGCTAACGACCTCCTCCTCGTGGCCCCCGTGGCCCTCGTGGGCGGCGTGGGCCTCCTCGACGGCGATGGCGTGCTCCACCTGCGGCTCCCCGTACAGCCAGGCGACGAGCAGCGCGAGCGCTGCCGCAGCCAGCCCGGCGAGCATGCCGCGGACCAGCAGTGATCTCATCATCTGCGCACCGGCCCGCCGGTCAGTGGCAGGGGAAGCCGAGCAGGTGGCGGCCGTCGTGGGTGAACTCGTGCACCCAGTTGCCGCCGATGAGGGAGGTGGCGCCCTGCTCGGCGCCGACGAAGTAGATCAGCACCAGGCCGAGCACCGCGGCGAACACCGCCCACGGCAGGACCTGGCGGAGGGGGATGCGGACGGGGGCCGGACGCTCGCCGGCAGGCGTCGACGAAACGGCGGTCTGGGCCATCTCAAGGTCTCCTCACGGGGTTCACTCGCCCCGGTTGCGGGAGGACGACGGGTCAGTGTCCTGACTCCCAGATCAGCGCCTCCCGCCGACCTTCCAGCCGGGCTTCCGGCCGTGGTCGTCGAGTGGGGGAGGCTCCCTGGTCACAGTGGCGGGACCGTCCTGGATTCGCACCAGGTTCCTGCGCACCGTCGCCTCGATGTGCACTTGTCGACAAGAGCGTCCCCTTTGCGGTGGTCCAGCGTCAAGTACGGGCTCTGTCACTCAAGCGGGCGGTGCGGGCCGCGCCCGCCCCGTGAAAGGGCGCCGCGGCGGACGCGGCGGCGCTTCACGAGGTGGAACGGGCGCCGTACGGGCGGACGGCGTGAAAATCCGCCGCCCGGTCCGCGGTTCGTTGACCCTGCGGACGGCGCGTTCCCACAATCTCCGGCGATTCGCCCTCCGCGTTCGCTCCCACGAACCGCGACCGCATCTGCTTTCCGACCCGTTCCCCCGACCTGGAGGCGCCCGAGCCATGACCCGTCCCGCAGCTGTACGACCGCCGGTGGCGCGGGCGATGGCCGCGCTGGCCGTCTGCCTGAGCCTCGTGGCCGCCGCGCTGACGGCCGTGCTGGTCCGCCCGCCGGGCGCCGCCGCGGCCCCTGCAGGCACCGGCACCGGATACCTCAGCACCAGCGGCAACCGGATCGTCGACGCCACCGGCCAGACGGTCCGGCTGACCGGCATCAACTGGTTCGGCATGGAGACCGACAACAAGACCTTCCACGGCCTGTGGTCGCGCGGCTACCGGTCCATGCTCGACCAGATGGCCGAGCTCGGCTACAACACGCTGCGCGTGCCCTACTCCAACGATGCGCTGAAGCCGGACGCCCAGGCCACCAGCGTCGACGCGGTCTCCAACCCCGACCTGGCGGGCCTGCACCCGCTGGAGATCCTCGACAAGGTGATCGCCTACGCCGGGCAGAAGGGCATGCGGGTGATCCTGGACCGGCACCGGCCGACCAGCGCGGGCCAGTCGGCGCTGTGGTACACCCCCGCCGTCTCCGAGACGACGTGGATCGAGGACTGGAAGGCGCTGGCCCGCCGCTACGCGGGCAACCCCACCGTGATCGGCGCCGACCTGCACAACGAGCCGCACGCCGACGGCACCGATCCGGGCGGCACCGGCGCGTGCTGGGGCTGCGGCGACCCGGCCCGCGACTGGCGGCTGGCGGCCGAGCGCGCGGGCAACGCCATCCTGTCGGTCAACCCCGACTGGCTGATCTTCGTCGAGGGCGTGAGCTGCCCCAGCGGCGGCAACCCCAACTCCTGGGACGACATCCCCGACGAGCACTGCGGCTGGTGGGGCGGCAACCTGTCGAAGGCCGGGGAGTACCCGGTGCGGCTGGACGTGCCCAACCGGCTGGTGTACTCGCCGCACGAGTACGGCATCTCCGTCTACCGCCAGCCCTGGTTCGACGCCGCCGACTTCCCCGACAACCTGCCGGCGATCTGGGACCAGCAGTGGGGCTACCTCTACAAGCAGAACACCGCCCCGCTGCTGCTGGGCGAGTTCGGCACCACGTTGGCCGACCCCAAGGACAAGGTGTGGCTGGAGAGGCTGCTCGCCTACGCGGGCACCGGGGTCACGGGGATGAGCTTCACGTACTGGTCGTGGAACCCCAACTCCGGGGACACCGGTGGCATCCTCAACGACGACTGGACGACGGTGAACCAGGCCAAGCAGAGCATCCTGCAGCCGTACCTGATCCCGCCGACGCCCGGGGACGGCGGCGACCCCACGGACCCGCCGACCGACTCGGGCGCCTGCCAGGTCGCCTACACCGTCGTCAACCGCTGGTCCGGGGGCTTCCAGGGCAGCGTGGACGTGACCAACACCGGCTCCAGCACGTTCCGGGACTGGACGCTGACGTTCGACGTTCCGCAGGGCGTCACGGTGTCCAGCGGGTGGAACGCCACGTTCAGCCAGAGCGGCACCACGGTCGCGGTCAAGGGTCCGTCCTGGAACGCCGACCTGGAGGCCGGTGAGACGGTGAACATCGGCTTCACCGCCAACGGCAGCGACACGCCGCAACCGCAGGCGTACGCCGTCAACGGCACGGCCTGCGGCTGACCCGGGCGCGACCTGCCCTGCACCGGGGCGCCGCCCCCTTTCTCCGCCGAACCGGGGCGGCGCCCCCCCCGGTACCGCGCTGAGCAGGGGCGGCGCCCGTCTGCGGGGCGCACCCCGGCGGGTGCCGACACGAGACATTCATCCCAAAAGGTGAGACCGATGCTCAGGAACTGAGACGTTTGCAGTAGAGTGCGCGCATGGCATCCCGCAGCATCCGTCTGGCCGTCATCCCCGGCGACGGGATCGGCCCCGAGGTCGTCGCCGAGGGTCTGAAGGTTCTGGAGGCCGTCGCTCCGGCGCACGACCTGAAGTTCGAGCAGACCTCCTACGACCTGGGCGCCGCCCGCTGGCACCGCACCGGCGAGACGCTGCCCGACGCGGTCCTGGAGGAGCTGCGCGGCCAGGACGTGATCCTGCTGGGCGCGGTCGGCGACCCCAGCGTGCCCAGCGGCGTGCTGGAGCGCGGGCTGCTGCTGCGGGCCCGGTTCGAGCTGGACCACTACGTCAACCTGCGGCCGGTGAAGCTGTTCCCCGGCATGAGCACGCCGCTGTCGGGCGTCAAGCCCGAGGACGTCGACATGGTCGTCGTCCGGGAGGGCACCGAGGGCCCGTACGCCGGCGTCGGCGGCGTCCTGCGCAAGGGCACCCCGCAGGAGATCGCCACCCAGGAGAGCGTCAACACCGCCTACGGCGTCGAGCGCGTCGTCCGGTACGCCTTCGAGCAGGCGGCCTCCCGGCCTCGGCGCAAGCTGACCCTGGTGCACAAGGACAACGTGCTCACCTTCGCCGGCGACCTGTACCAGCGCGTCGTCCAGCGGGTCGGCCAGGAGTACCCGCAGGTCGCCACCGACTACGTGCACGTCGACGCGGCCACCATGTTCTTCGTCACCGCGCCGCAGCGGTTCGACGTGATCGTCACCGACAACCTGTTCGGCGACATCATCACCGACCTCGGCGCCGCCATCGCCGGGGGCATCGGCCTGGCCGCCTCCGGCAACGTCAACCCCGACCGCACCGCGCCGTCGATGTTCGAGCCGGTGCACGGCAGCGCTCCCGACATCGCCGGGCAGGGCAAGGCCGACCCGACCGCCACCATCCTGTCGGTGGCCATGCTGCTCGACCACATCGGCGCCCCCGAGGCCGCCCGCCGGGTCGAGCAGGCCGTCGCCGACGACCTGGCCGCCCGCCGCGGCCGCCCCGCCCGGGGCACCGCCGAGATCGGCGACGCGATCGCCGAGCGAGTAGCCGGCTAGGGCGCGCCCCGGCCGGACCGCTCACGCGAGACAAGCCACAGCACCGGGCGCGCCGACGCGGCGCGCCCGGTTTTTCGTGTGCGCCGCGATAGGGAGCAGGGCTGGACGAAGTACGACAATGAGGATAGGAATGCCCGGACGGCGACGGGGCCGGGCGGGCGATCCGGGAGAGGACCCATCATGAGCAGCACCCTGGACTTCGACATCAGGCTCTCCGAGCGGCGGCGCAGTACCGCCGAGCGCGAGGCGATCCTGGCCGATCCCGGATGGGGCCAGTACTTCACCGACCACATGATCACGATCCGGTACGCCGAGGGGAAGGGCTGGCACGACGCCCGGCTCGAGCCGTACGGCCCCCTCGCCCTCGACCCCGCCAGCCAGGTCCTGCACTACTCGCAGGAGCTGTTCGAGGGGCTCAAGGCGTACCGGCAGGCCGACGGGGCGATCGTCACCTTCCGCCCGTACGCCAACGCCGCGCGCATGAACCGCTCGGCCCGCCGCATGGCCATGCCGGAGATCCCCGAGGAGCTGTTCGTCCGGTCGCTGGAACTGCTGGTCGAGACCGACCGCGACTGGGTGCCGACCCGGGAGGGCCACAGCCTCTACCTGCGGCCGTTCATGTTCGCCACGACCCGCGCCCTCGGCGTCAACAGCCCCGCCGACGAGTACCTGTTCGTGGTGATCGCCTCCCCGTCCGGCAACTACTACGCCAAGGGGATCCGGCCGGTGTCGGTCTGGCTGTCGCAGGACTACACCCGGGCCGCGCCCGGCGGCACCGGCGAGGCCAAGACCGGCGGCAACTACGCCGCCTCGTTCGCCGGGCAGGCCCAGGCGGTGGCCCACGGCTGCGACCAGGTGGTCTGGCTGGACGCGATCGAGCACCGCTGGGTCGAGGAGGTCGGGTCGATGAACCTGGTCTTCGTGTACGGCTCGGGCGCCGACGCGCGGCTGCTCACCCCCGCCCTCACCGGCACCCTGCTGCCCGGCATCACCCGCGACTCGCTGCTCAAGCTCGCCCCCGACCTCGGCATCCCGGTCGAGGAGGGCAAGATCAGCATCGACGAGTGGCAGACGGGCTGCGAGTCCGGCGAGATCACCGAGGTGTTCGGCTGCGGCACCGCCGCGGTGATCAGCCCGGTCGGCAGCGTCAAGGGCGCCGACCGCGCCTGGACGATCGGCGACGGCGAGCCCGGCCCGGTCTCCATGCGGCTGCGCGAGGAGCTGATCGGCATCCAGTACGGCAACCGCCCCGACCCCTACGGCTGGGTCCACAGGATCTGCTGACCGTCCGCGGTCCCTTCCGGCGCATACGTCACGGCACGCCACATCCGTCTCACCAGTCGAGACCGATGTCTCAACAGCGCGGCGGATGTGGCAGACTGTGACCACCATGCGCCTCAGCCTTGTCATTATCGGCTGGCGCGCCGGCGACTGATTTCGGGACACCGCCGGCGCGCAGACCTCTCACGTCCGTGAGAGGTCTTTTTTATTCCGGCGGGGCTGCTTTCCATCCCTGGAGGGGACTGCGACATGCACGGCGACGGATTCCACGTCTACGACACCACGCTGCGGGACGGCGCCCAGCAGGAGGGCCTCAACCTCTCCGTCGGCGACAAGCTCGCCATCGCGCGCCACCTGGACGACCTCGGCGTGAGCTTCATCGAGGGCGGCTGGCCCGGCGCCAACCCCAAGGACACCGAGTTCTTCAGGCGCGCTCGCACCGAGCTCGACCTGAGGCACGCGCAGCTCGCCGCGTTCGGCGCGACCCGCCGGCCCGGCGCGAAGGCCGCCGACGACCCCCTGGTGGCCGCCCTGCGCGAATCCGGCGCGCCGGTCGTGACGCTCGTCGCCAAGAGCCATGACCGGCACGTCGAACTGGCCCTCCGCACCACCCTGGAGGAGAACCTGGCGATGATCCGCGACACGGTCTCCCACCTGCGTGCGGAGGGCCAACGAGTCTTCCTGGACGCCGAGCACTTCTTCGACGGCTACCGGGCCAACCCCGCCTACGCGCTGGAGGTCGTGCGCACCGCCGCCGAGGCGGGCGCGGACGTGATCGCGCTGTGCGACACCAACGGCGGCATGCTCCCCGACGAGCTGGCCGACATCGTCCACGAGGTGGTGGGCGTGGGCGCCCGGGTCGGCATCCACTGCCACGACGACTCCGGCTGCGCCGTCGCCAACTCGCTGGCCGCGGTCAAGGCGGGCGCCACCCACGTCCAGGGCTGCGCCAACGGCTACGGCGAGCGCAGCGGCAACGCCAACCTGTTCACCGTGATCGGCAACCTGCAGCTCAAGCGCGGCATGCGGCTGGTGTCCGACGAGCAGCTGGCCGAGATGACCCGCATCGCGCACGCCGTCTCCGAGGTCACCAACGTCGTGCTCGGCTCCCAGCAGCCGTACGTGGGGGTGTCGGCGTTCGCGCACAAGGCCGGGCTGCACGCCTCGGCGGTCAAGGTCGACCCCGACCTGTACCAGCACATCGACCCGGCCGCCGTCGGCAACGACATGCGGATGCTGGTGTCCAGCATGGCCGGCCGCGCCTCGGTCGAGCTCAAGGGCCGCGAGCTGGGCTACGACCTGTCGGGGGAGAAGGCGCGCAGGGTCGTCGAGCGGGTCAAGGAGCTGGAGTCGGCCGGGTACACCTTCGAGGCCGCCGACGCCTCGTTCGAGCTGCTGCTGCGCGAGGAGCTGACCGGGGTGCGGCAGCGGCACTTCGAGGTCGAGTCGTGGCGGGCCATCGTGGAGCGCCGCCCCGACGGCTCCATGGTCACCGAGGCCACCGTCAAGCTGCACGCCAAGGGCGAGCGGATCGTCGCCACCGGGGAGGGCAACGGCCCGGTCAACGCGCTCGACAACGCCCTGCGCCTGGCCCTGGAGCGGCTCTACCCCGAGCTGGCCCGGCTGGAGCTGGTCGACTACAAGGTGCGCATCCTGGAGGGCGCGCACGGCACCGGCGCCCGCACCCGCGTGCTGATCGAGTCCTCCGACGGCGAACGCGAGTGGGGCACCGTCGGCGTGGAGGAGAACGTCATCGCCGCGTCCTGGCAGGCCCTGGAGCAGGCCGTCACCTACTGCCTGCTGCACGCCGGCTACGAGGCGAGCTGACCGTCCGGGCGCGGGCGCGGCGGCGCGCCGGGCGGCTCAGCCGGACGCGGGCTTGGGGTCGGCCTCCTGGACGATCTCGAAGCTCCACAGCTCGGCCGCCGCGGCCGCCGGACCGCCGTGCCCGTGCCCGTGCCCATGGCCGTGGCCCTGGGCGCCCGCGCGCTCGGCGTCCGCGGCGGCCTGGGCGTGGCCGCGCTGGAAGGCCTGGCTCTGCGTCCAGCGCTGGAAATCCTCTTCGCTGCGCCAACGCGTGTAGACGAGGTAGCGGTCGGTGCCCTCGACGGGGCGCAGCAGCTCGAAGTGCTCGAATCCGTCGGCGGACTCCACCAGCCCCGCCCGGCCCGCGAAGCGCTTCTCCAGCTCCGCGCGCATCTCCTCGCTGACGGTCAGCACGTTGATCTTCACGACGGACACGGTCACGCCCCCTCGGTCGAACCTGTCGGCGATCACCACAACCGTACGCGGTTCGGCGCTCGGGCCGCCCGGGCGGGGACGGCCTGCGCGCGGGCCGACCAGGTTTTTACTGGCATTGTTAACAAAGCTGGCAAATCAGTGGCGAAACGGGACGCCGGTCGCCACGATATGTAGCTCGGCCGGTGCCGCCGTGCGTCGACGCTGCGCGGCGCCGGGCCGTCCCGACCTGTCAACCGAAACACCGGAGCGCCGTCATGCCCGTCCCCTCCTCGCGTCCCCAGCCGCTGGGGGACCCGCGTCCGGCAGGGAGAGCGAAGGACGGCGCGTGCAGCGAGTGGCCCGACTTCGCCTACTGGCTCGGCACGCTGTACGAGAGCGAAGGCGACCTGGAGCAGGCCGCCGGATGGCTCCGGCGCGCCGCCGAGTCCGGCCATCCGCGCGCCGCGCTGGCGCTGGTGGACGTGCTGGGACGGCTGGCCGACGAGCGGCCGCCCGGCGCCTGCGACGTGCTGCTGGCCGAGGCGACCCGCTGGCTGTCGGTGGCCTGCGCGTCCAGCGGCCGGGACGCCGCCACCCCGGACGCCATCGAGCTGGTGACCGACATGCTCAACCGCCACCAGCGGCGGGCCGCCCGGCGCGGTGTGCCCGAACCGGCCGCCACGTCCTGAAGATCCGATTTCGGCCGACCCTGAACCGGGCGCGCCCGCCCGTCGTCGCATCCGTCAGTAGACGACGCAGCGCGGAAAGGGTGACGCAGGTGAGCGGTCACGAGCCGGGACACGTGCCCCCGGACCACCGGACGACGGCCGAGTTCGGGATCCCCAAAATCAAGGCCGACGAGACCGGCGACACCGTCGTGGACGCGTCGCGGGCCCCTGACGCCACGTCCGTGGACGGTCCGTCCGGGCGCCCGGCGCCCGCCGACCGCGTCTCCGAGACGGTGGCCGGCGGGTCGGCCGCCGTGCCGGGCGAGGAGCCGTGGACGATGCAGTTCGGCTCCGAGGCCGAGAAGGGCGACGCCGTCGTGGACGCGTCGCGGGACCCTGACGCCACGTCCGTGGACGGCCCGTCCGGGCGTGCGGCTTCCGTCGGCGGTCCCTCGGAGACGGCGAGGGACGACTCTGCCGCCGTGCCCGGTGAGGAGCCGTGGACGATGCAGTTCGGCTCCGGAGCCGACAGCGGCGGGACCGGCGAGCGGCCCGCTGGCAACGAGATGCCGCCCACTCCGTACACGCTGGCGTCCGCCGTCGTCGAGACGCCCGCCGCCCCCGCGGGGCCCCGGCCGGACGGTTCGGCGCCGGGGCCGGACGACGTGCAGACCGGGCCGCAGAGCCCGCCGCCGGTCGAGTCCCCGAGCCCTCCGCTCGGCATGCCGGCGACCCCGGAGCCCGCCACGCCGAACCGCAGGCGGCTGCTGGTGCCGATCGTCGTGCTGGCGGTCGCGGCCGTCATCGCCGCGGCCGGTGCCATCGTGTTCACGCTGGGCGGCGGTGAGGACAAGCCCGCCGCCGCACGGCGGTCGCCGGCCGCGTCCCCGACGGCGCCGGGCGGCGACACCGCGACGTCCGCGCCGTCGCCGCCGTCGCCGGGTGCCGAGGAGCCCGCGCCCACCGAGTCCCCGGGGGCGGCCGCGCAGCCGTCCTCGCAGGCGCCCGGCGGGGCCGCTCCGTCCACGGGCACCGCCGACACGCCGCCGCCCCTGTCCGCGCCCCCGCCGGGGCCCCTGGTCCGCGGCGAAGGGATCACCTACCAGGTCGTCCAGCAGGACCCCGGCTACTTCGAGGGCGAGTTCACCGTGACCAACCGGACCGGCGCGCCGCTGACGGACTGGCGGATCACCTTCGAGGTGCCCGGCGCGAACGTCAAGAACATCTGGGGCGGACGGCTGGTGCGCGGCGGGTCCGCGGTGGAGATCCGCAACATCGAGGGCGCCCGGCCCATCCCGGTCGGCGCCACCTGGGAGGTGCGGTTCGGCGCGGAGGGCACCCCCGCCGACCTCCGGAACTGCCGGGTGAACGGCGCCCCGTGCGGCTTCTGACCGGCCTCGGCGTCGCGGCGGGGCGAGGAACGCCCCTTGCGGGGCGGCCCGTCCGGCCGGGTGACCTGCCGGACGGGCCGCCCCGGGACCCGTACTAGGCTTCCGGACATGCGCATCGCCAGGTTCTCCACCGAGGAGGGCATGTCCTTCGGGGTGGTCGAAGAGAACACCGTCGCCGCGGTCGCGGCCCATCCGTTCGGTGAGCTGACCTTCACGGGCGTGCGGTACCCGCTGGCCGACGTACGGCTGCTGGCGCCGATCCTGCCCAGCAAGGTCATCGCGATCGGCAAGAACTACGCCGACCACGCCCGGGAGATGGGCGGCGAGCCCCCCGCCGAACCGGTGATCTTCGCCAAGCCGTCCACCGCGGTCATCGGCCCCGGCGAGGCGATCGCCTACCCCGAGAAGCTGACGCAGCGGGTCGACTACGAGGGCGAGCTGGCCGTGGTGATCGGCCGGATGTGCCGCGAGGTGCCCGCCTCCCGCGTCCCCGAGGTGATCCTCGGCTACACCTGCGCCAACGACGTCACCGCCCGCGACCTGCAGAAGAAGGACGGGCAGTGGACGCGGGCCAAGGGCTTTGACACCTTCTGCCCGCTCGGCCCGTGGATCGAGACCGAGGTCGATCCGTCCGACCTGGCCATCAGCACCTCCGTCAACGGCGAGGTCCGCCAGGACGCCCGCACCTCGCTGCTGCTGCACGACGTCCCCGCGCTGGTCGAGTACGTCAGCCAGGTCATGACGCTGCTGCCCGGCGACGTCATCCTGACCGGCACCCCGGCCGGGGTCGGCCCGCTGGAGATCGGCGACGAGGTCACCGTGCGGGTGGAGGGCATCGGCGAGCTCACCAACCGCGTGGTGGCCCGCGACTAGCCGTTCCGTCGTACCCGGCGCGTAGCGTGGACCCACCGCCGTGACCGGGGATGAGGGGGCGCCGTGTCGTTCACCGGCTTTCCCGGCGAGGCGTTCGACTTCTACGCCGGGCTCCTCGCCGACAACTCCAAAGGCTACTGGGCTGCGCACCGCGACGCCTACGAGCGTTGCGTGCGCGAGCCCATGCTCGCGCTGTGCGCCGAGCTGGAGGAGGAGTTCGGGGCGGCCAAGCTGTTCCGCCCCTACCGCGACCTGCGCTTCTCAGCGGACAAGACGCCCTACAAGACCCACCAGGGCGCGCACGTCGGCGGCTACTACGTGCAGATCGACGCCGACGGGCTGATGGTGGCGGGCGGCATGTACGCGCCGACCCCCGAGCAGCTGCGGCGCTACCGGGAGGCCGTGCAGGGGCCGCCCGGCGAGCGGCTCCAGGCGATCGTGGACGAGCTGCGCGCGGCCGACCTGGAGATCGCGGGCGACCGGCTCAAGACCCGGCCGCGCGGCGTCCCCGCCGACCACCCCCGGCTCGACCTGCTGCGCCACCGCTCCCTGTACGCCCACCACGGCTGGCCCGCCGACCCCTGGATGGAGACCCCCGAGGTGGTGCACCGGGTGCGCGAGTACTGGCGCCGGCTGCGTCCCCTGGTCGAATGGGGCCACGACCACATCGGCCCGCCCGACTTCACCCGCCGCTGAACACGCCGGGGGCGCCCGCCTCCGGCGCGTCCGCCTGCGAGGTGACGCCCTCCTTGGCAGCGCCGCCTCCGCCCTCCGCCGCCGCGTGACCGCGCCCCATCGGCCACTGCCGCACCGGCCTCACCGCCTGTCGGCTAATCGTTTTGGTTCGCGGTCCCCGGTTCCTGTATTCTCTTCGAGGCGCGAGCGACCGGCCGGGTAACACCGGCGGGGAGCCGTACCACAGTGGGGTATGGTGTAATCGGCAGCACGACTGATTCTGGTTCAGTTAGTCTAGGTTCGAGTCCTGGTACCCCAGCTGGGTCCCCCCCGATCTCGATCGGTAAGACCCGCCTCCTTGGTCCGAAGCGATTCGCCGAGAACCGATTCGAACAAAAGGAGATCGTCCGGTAAGCTGGGCGAGGCCCGAGCGAGAGATCGCAAAGGCCGAACAAAAGACAGGCCCCCGTCGTCTAGTGGCCTAGGACGCCGCCCTCTCAAGGCGGTAACGGCGGTTCGAATCCGCTCGGGGGTACCGATGAAACCGCAGGTCGGAGAGGAATCCCGACCTGCGGTTAACGTTTTTATGGATCTTCGTCCACGCCCCGGCCCGGGCAATTCCCGGGCCGAGCGCGATGTGGCCGAGGTGACGATTGTGAGCGCGGAGCCGCCTGCGGGACGATCCACCGGACGGCGCTGGGAAGACCGCCTCTGCCGTCCCACATTCCCCTAGAGTCGGACCATGGGGTCGTACCACCATGGGCGCACCGCCCGTCTTGAACTCGACGACCAGACCCTGCGCGAATGGGACGCGGTCGTGCTCGACGCCGACGAAGAGGGCATCGTTCTCGACCGGTCGGCCTTCTACCCCGGCGGGGGAGGGCAGCCGCCGGACCACGGCGTGCTGCTGTGGCAGGGAGTCCAGACCCGCATCGCGGGCGTCCGCAAGGGCGACGACCTGCGGCTCATCCCGGTCGAAGGCGATCCGATCCCGCCCGTCGGCACGTCCGTGCGCGGCGCCGTGGAGGACGAGCGCCGCACCGCCCTGATGCGCACCCACTCGGCGCTCCACCTGCTGTGCGGCGTGGTCTTCCGCGACTACGGCTGCCCCGTCACAGGAGGCAATATGGAGCCGCTGGTCGCCCGCATGGATTTCGATCTTCGCGAGGTGCCGCCGGGCTTCAAGCAGACGATCGAGGACGCCTGCAACGCCGAGATCGCCAAGGACCGGCGCATCGACGTCAAGACGCTGCCGCGCGCCGAGGCGTTCGCGATCCCCGACATCATCCGCACCGCCACCAACCTCGTCCCGCCCGAGGTCGAGGACGTGCGCATCGTCGACATCGTCGGCCTGGACACCCAGGCGGACGGCGGCACCCATGTCGCCTCCACCCGCCAGATCGGCCGCATCACGGTCGCCAAGATCGAGAACAAGGGCCGCGGCTTCCGCCGCATCCGCATCAAGATCACCGACTGACGCCCTCCCCTGCGCGCACTCGTCCGCCGCACGGCGTCGCGACTGACCCGGTGGCCGGGCGCTGGCAGCGGTGCGGACTCCTGCGGAACCGATCCACACAAGATCGCGTCCGTGTGTGTTGTCGCGGTTCGGCGAGTGGGGGGTGCCCGGAGGATGTTC
>NZ_BAABDO010000091.1:0-27113 GCF_039539665.1 Actinomadura keratinilytica | reverse complement strand
GGGGCGACTCGTCGCGGGCCGCGGTGGCGTCGGCGATGGCGCCGTCGAGGTTCACGGCGGCGCGCAGCCGCCGGGCCAGCCGCGTCAGCGCCCCGATGCGGTGGCTGTGCAGCGCGTCCCGGGTGCCGCCGGCGACCTCCTCGTCGCGGTAGCCGGCGGTGGCCTCGACGATCTCCCTGAGCAGCGGCACGGTCTCCTCGGCCCGTCCGGTCGCCGCCAGCCGCCCCTCCAGGTTCCGCAGCGCGACCACCAGCACGGCGCGGTGGCGCACCGGGTCGCGTTCGAACAGCCGCCGCGCGGCGGGCACGGCCCGGCGCAGGTCGCGGACCGCCTCGTCCATGCGGCCGTCCGCCGCCAGGTCGTGCGACCCGTTCACCAGTGCGGCGACGGCATCGGCGTCGAGCCCGTCGGCGTCGGGCTCGCCGGTAGCGGGCGGGGAGGCGCTGCGGGACACCTCGGACAAGACGGGAACCCCCCTTGCAAGACGCGGCGGTGCGGATGATCACCGTACCGGACGGTGCCGCCGGGCGGTCGGTTCCGTACGCGCCGTCACACGGGGGCGGCCAGGCGGTGGGACAGAGCGGTGTGGCGGCGTCCGGCCCCCGCGGTGCGGACGGCGGCGGCCAGCGCGCGCCGCGACCCCACCAGCACCACCAGCTTCTTGGCGCGGGTGATGCCGGTGTAGAGCAGGTTGCGGCGCAGCATCATCCAGGAGGCGGTGGTCAGCGGCATGACCACGGCCGGGTACTCGCTGCCCTGCGAGCGGTGGATGGTGATCGCGTACGCGTGGGTGATCTCGTCCAGCTCGTCGAAGCCGTAGTCGATGTCCTCGTCCTCGTCGGTGCGGACGGTGAGGGTGTGCTCCTCCGGCGAGACCTTGGTGACGACGCCGACGGTGCCGTTGAACACCCCGGCCTCGCCCTTGTCGTAGTTGTTGCGCAGCTGCGTGACCTTGTCGCCGGACCGGTACACGCGGCCGCCGTAGCGGCGTTCGGGCTGCCCCTCGCGGTGCGGGGTGAGGGCCTCCTGCAGCAGCGTGTTGAGGGCCCCGGCGCCGGCCGCGCCCCGGTGCATCGGCGTGAGGACCTGCACGTCGCGGCGCGGGTCCAGGCCGAACTTGCGGGGGATCCGGTTGGCGACCACGTCCACGGTCAGCTCGGCGGTCCGCTCCGGGTCGTCGCAGGGGAACAGGAAGAAGTCGGGGTAGCCGCGGGTGTGCGGGTGCTCGCCGGAGTTGACGCGGTGGGCGTTGACGACGATCCCGGACTGCTGCGCCTGCCGGAAGATCCGGGTGAGCCGCACCCGCGGGATCACCTCGGCGTTCAGCAGGTCGGCCAGCACCTCCCCGGCGCCCACCGACGGGAGCTGGTCGACGTCGCCGACCAGCAGCAGGTGCGCGCCGCGCGGCACCGCCCGGACCAGCTTGTTGGCCAGGATCAGGTCGACCATCGAGCTCTCGTCGACCACCACCAGGTCGGCGTCCAGCGGGTTGTCCAGGTCGTACTTGGGGTCGCCGCCGGGCTGCAGCTGCAGCAGCCGGTGCACGGTGGCGGCCTCGTGCCCGGTCAGCTCGGCCAGCCGCTTGGCGGCGCGCCCGGTCGGCGCCACCAGCACGATCTTGGCCTTCTTGGCGGCGGCCAGCTCGACGATCGACCGCACGGTGAAGCTCTTGCCGCAGCCCGGGCCGCCGGTGAGCACCGCGACCTTCGAGGTCAGCGCGAGCCGCACCGCCTCCTCCTGCTCGGGCGCCAGCTCGGCGCCGGTGCGCCGGCGCAGCCACGCCAGGGCCTTGTCCCAGTCGACGTCGGCGAACGCCTTCAGCCGGTCCTGCCCGGCGCCGAGCAGCTCGCGCAGGCCGCGCGCCAGGGACCGCTCGGCCCGGTGGAACGGCGGCAGGTAGACCGCCGGGACGGTGCCCGCGCCCTCGGCCGTCCCCGGCACCTGCTCGCGGACGACGCCCTCCTCCTCGGCGGCCAGCTCGTCCAGCGCGGGGCCGATCAGCTCGCGCGGCACGCCGAGGATCTTCTCGGCGGCGGTGACCAGGTTCGGCTCGGGGAGGAAGACGTGCCCGTCGTCGGCGGCCTCCGACAGCGTGTAGCGCAGCCCGGCCTTGATGCGCTCCGGGCTGTCGTGCGGGATGCCGACCGCCTGGGCGATGGTGTCGGCGGTCTTGAACCCGATCCCCCACACGTCGGCGGCCAGCCGGTACGGCTCGCGGCGCACCGTGTCGATGGACGCGTCGCCGTACTGCTTGTAGATCCGCACCGCCAGCGACGTGGACACCCCGACGCCCTGCAGGAAGACCATGACCTCCTTGATGGCCTTCTGCTCCTCCCAGGCGTCGGCGATGCGCTTGGTGCGCTTGGGGCCGAGCCCCGGCACCTCCACGAGCCGCTCCGGCTCCTCCTCGATGATCCGCAGGATGTCGGTGCCGAAGTGGTCCACCATCCGGTCGGCCATCACCGGGCCGATCCCCTTGATCATGCCGGAGCCCAGGTAGCGGCGGATGCCCTGCACGGTGGCGGGGAGCACGGTGGTGTAGGACTCGACCTCGAACTGCCGCCCGTACTTGGGGTGCGACCGCCAGCGGCCGGTCAGCCGCAGGCTCTCCCCCACCTGCGCGCCGAGCAGCGCGCCGACCACGGTCAGCAGGTCGCCGCCGCTCTTCTCGGTGGCGACGCGCGCCACCGTGTACCCGGTGTCCTCGTTGGCGTAGGTGATGCGTTCGAGGACCGCCTCCAGCACCACGGGTCTCGGCGGCTGGCCCGCGTGCTGCGGGGCCCGGCCCGAGGGCCGCGGGCCTTGGTCCGCGTGCTGTCCAGAACCCGGCGCGCCGTTCGTCACGGATCACATGATGTCGGATCCGCCGCCGCACCCGGCACCGAACGCGGCGGGACGGGCGCCCGAACGCCCCGCCGATCCGAGATCATTTCCGTGGAACGATGAAGTCCCCGCCCTCCCCGCAGCCGGAACTGGAGCCATGCAGCCGTCCCACGACCTCCCAGACAAGATCGGCCCGTACCGGGTGCTCGGGCGGCTCGGCGAGGGCGGCATGGGCCAGGTCTACCTGGCCGCCTCGCCGAGCCGGCGGCTGGTCGCCGTGAAGGTGATCAGGCCGGAGCTGCTGGACGATCCGCACTGGCGGGCCCGGTTCCGCCGGGAGGTCGCCGCCGCGCGCTCGGTCAGCGGCTTCTACACCGCCGCCGTGGTCGACGCCGACCCCGATGCCGAGCTGCCCTGGCTGGCCACCCAGTACATCCACGGCATCAGCCTCGCCCGGGCGGTGCGGGAGAAGGGCCCGATCCCCGAGCAGGCCGCCTGCCATCTGGGCGCCGGGCTCGCCGAGGCGCTGATCGCCATCCACCGCGCCGGCATCGTCCACCGCGACCTCAAGCCGTCCAACGTGCTGCTGGCGGCGGACGGCCCGCGCGTGATCGACTTCGGGATCGCCCGCCCGCTGGACGCCGTTCCGCTGTCGCGGTCGGCGATCGTGGGCACGCCCGCGTTCATGTCGCCCGAGCAGGCCCTCGGCGAGGCCGTCACGCCCGCCAGCGACGTGTTCTCCCTGGGCTCGACGCTGGTGTACGCGACGACGGGCGCGGCCCCGTTCGGCACCGACCGCAAGGCGCGCGGCCGCATCGTCCACCGCGCCCCCGACCTGACCGGCCTGCCCGACCCGCTGCGCGGCCTGGTCACCCTGTGCCTGGCCAAGGCCCCGGAGGACCGGCCGACTCCCGAGCAGGTGCTCACGGCGCTGTCCACCCTGCTGGACGCCCACTACGGCGACGAGTGGCTGCCCCCGGCCGTCGGCGAGCTGATCGGCGACCAGGAGCGCACCCTGGCGCGGCTGACCGCCGAGCTGACTCCCCCGTTCGGGTAGGTCACAGCCCGTCGGCCAGGGCGTCCCAGAACGCCTTCTCGTAGGCGTGCAGCAGCCGGGCGGCGCGGGCCATGTCGGCCGGGTCCTCCCCCGCCTCCAGCCCGGCCGCGACGACGGCGGCGGCCTGCTCGCCGAACCCCGGCGGAGGTTCGGCGAAGAACCGGAAGAACCCCACCGCGTCCTCGTCGAACCCGTACCGCCGCGTGAGGGCGTCGGCGGCGCGCCCGCAGTAGGCGCCCCACTCCTCCAGGTTGGCCAGCATCGCCAGCGCGACCTCGGCGGCCGTGCCGAACGCGGCCCGCTGCGCCACATACGCGGGGTAGGTCTGCGCCGGTGGACGCGGCTCGTAGGCGGTGAGATCCGTCTCACTCAGCTCCAGCGCCGCCGCGAAGTCGCGCAGAAGCTCCAACGCCCGTCCCTCGCCCTGCGCGAGGGACAGGAACAT
Source organism: Actinomadura keratinilytica (assembly GCF_039539665.1). NCBI lineage: Bacteria > Bacillati > Actinomycetota > Actinomycetes > Streptosporangiales > Thermomonosporaceae > Actinomadura > Actinomadura keratinilytica. The sequence goes on along the minus strand of NZ_BAABDO010000091.1, from coordinate 22,788 downwards.
GTCACCGGCGGGCGGCTCGGGGTAGCGGGAGGCCAGCAGCGCGAAGCTGCGCCGGTCGCTGCCGAGGATGCGGTACTGCTCCCCCGCCAGCCGCACCAGCCGCTCGCGGGGCACGTCGCCGCTCTCCAGCAGGTCGAGGAACCGGTTGCCGGAGGCCGCGGTCTCCTTCCGCACGGCTTGCACCAGCTCCGCAGCGTCACGGGTCGGCACATGGGTCGGCATGGTCTCAACCCAGCATCCGGCGCTCCGCCCCGTCAACCTCGTGACCGGTCAGATGACCCCATCCGCGGACGAACCGCCACTTTCGGATCTTTGGTGCCAAGACGGTCCAGCCCGCAGCAAGAGCCATCTGATCACGTGGATACGATGAAACTCGGAGCGTCTACGCAGGTGTGTGGACAGCAGTTGGGAGCGAGTGCATGTCCGATTTCGAGCTCAACCACACGAGCGGGCGACTGCCTCTCGAGGTGACGCCCGCCACCGAGGGACCCTCGGGGCTCGGTATCAACAGTCTCCTCAAGGAGACGGGCCACGTCACCCTCGACGCGGGGTTCACCAACACCGCGTCGACCACGTCGTCGATCACCTATATCGACGGCGAGGCGGGCATCCTGCGGTACCGCGGCTACCCGATCGAGGAGCTCGCCGAACGGTCGTCCTTCCTGGAGGTCGCCTACCTGCTGATCTACGGCGAGCTGCCGACCGCCGATCAGCTGGACCGGTTCACCGACCGGGTGCGGCGGCACACGCTCCTGGACGAGAAGTTCCGCAACTTCTTCTCGGTGTTCCCGCGGCGGGCCCACCCGATGGCGGTCCTGTCGTCGGCGGTCAGCGCGCTGTCCACCTTCTACCAGGACAGTCTCGACCCCTTCGACGCCGAGCAGGTCGACCTGTCCAGCATCCGGCTGATCGCCAAGCTGCCGACGATCGCCGCCTACGCCTACAAGACCTCCGTCGGACAGCCGCTGCTCTACCCCGACAACTCCCTGGGGTACGTGGAGAACTTCCTGCGGATGACGTTCGGCCTGCCCACCGAGCCGTACGAGGTCGACCCCGAGATCGTGCGAATCCTGGACATGCTGTTCGTCCTGCACGCCGACCACGAGCAGAACTGCTCGACCTCGACGGTGCGGCTGGTCGGCTCCAGCCACGCCAACCTGTTCTCCTCGGTGTCGGCGGGCGTGGACGCGCTGTTCGGCCCCCTGCACGGCGGCGCCAACCAGGCCGTCCTGGAGATGCTCGAGCGCATCCACGCCGAGGGCGGCGACGTCGAGGGCTTCGTCCGCCGCGTCAAGAACAAGGAGCCGGGCCTCAAACTCATGGGCTTCGGCCACCGCGTCTACCGCAACTACGACCCGCGCGCCGCCGTGGTGAAGAAGGCCACCACCAAGGTGCTGGAGACCCTCGGCAAGGACGACCCGCTGCTCGACCTGGCCATGCGCCTGGAGGAGGTCGCGCTCAACGACGACTACTTCATCGAGCGCAAGCTCTACCCGAACGTCGACTTCTACACCGGCGTCATCTACAAGGCCATCGGCTTCCCCACCAACGCCTTCACCGTGCTGTTCGCCCTGGGCCGCCTCCCCGGCTGGATCGCCCAGTGGCGGGAGATGATGAGCGACCCCACCACCAAGATCGGCCGCCCCCGCCAGGTCTACGTCGGCCCCGGCGAGCGCCACTACGTCGACATCTCCGAGCGCTGATCCCGCGCGCACGCGCCGGGGACATGGGTGGTGTCCCCGGCGCCCCGTTCCCGCGCGGTTATCCACAGAATCTCATTCTAGTACCACGGGAGCCGCCGGCGGCAGAACCTTGATGGCGAACCCACGCCGCAGGAGGCCGCCATGTCTTCCGAAACGATCGAGATCACCGTGCCGGAGCAGGTCACCGCGACCTTCGTCGTCGCGTCCGACCGGGCCGACCCGCCGCTTCCGGCCACGGGGCCGCCCGAGCCCTTCGCCGCCGCAGCGGCCGAGCGGCTCGGCACACCCGCCCTGTCGGTGACCGCCCACCGCGCCGACGCCTCGCCCTGGGACCTCCACCGTCCCCTGCACGCGCCCGACGAGGAGGACGCCACATCGGCGCGGAAGGCCGCGCACCATATCGGCGTCACCGCCACCGTCCCCGCGCACGACCTGCCGTTCGGCCTCCAGTTGGCCCGCGCGGTGACCGGCGCCCTCGCGGACGCCGTCACGGGCGTGCCGATCGACATCGACACCCGCCAGGTCGTGCCGTTCCGGGACGGCCCCGAACCCTCTCGGTTCGCCCTCGCCGACGACTGGCTGGGCGCCTGGCTGCCGCCCGTCCCCGCCGACCCCCGCTGCCCGGCGGCCGACGACGACCACGACGGCTGCGCCTGCCTGGAGTTCACCACCCGCGGCCTGACCCGCCTCGGCCTGCCCGAACTGCGCATGACCGCCGTCGGCTGCCGCCACGACCTCGCCGCCCTCAACGTCCTGCGCACGACGGCCCAACGCCTGCTCCCCCTCGGCAGAAGCCCCGGCCGCCACCTCCTCCCCAGGGAGCTCCCCCTCACCGGCGCCGACTTCGGCGCCTACTGGGGAGCCGACGAACCCATGTGGACCGGCCCGCCGCTCCCCGTCCAGCTCACCCGCCTCCGCCCGAACCTGCTGAGGGTCGGCCCTCCCGCCGACTGGCCCGGCTCGCAGAACGAGTGGCTATGGGACGAGCTCCCGCCCGCCCTCTACGACCTCGTCAGCTATACCCCCGACCCCACAGCCGCACAACCACCCCAGCAGTAACCCTCAGGGAGGCAGCACCACAACCACCTCACCAGCCAAGGCGAGCTCCGAACTTGCGCACACACACCCGTGCACCGATCCGACCTCCACGCCATCGGCAGAGCACCCACGCAGACGAGCACACCCCGCAGACCTCGGCGCCCGGAAACGCACCGAGGTCACCAGCAGCCAACGCCGAAGCAGGCGCAACACCAATAACCCGACACCACGCCCCCCATCTCAAGGCCGGACCGCAAGGGAGGCCGCGCCACAAGGACCGAGTCGCAGGAGGCGGCACACGAGGGACGAGCAGCGGCAGGGGCGATGAAACGCGGTGTCAGCGTTCGGCGGCCAAGCGCACGCCGAGGCCGATGAACACGCCGCCCGTCGCGACGTCGATTCGGCGGCGGGCGGCCTGCCTGCGGCGCAGCCATCCGCCGATCCGTCCTGCCAGCACGCCGACGGTCCCGTCGACGATGAACTCCAGCGCGATCAGCAGAGCACCGAGGATCGCGAACTGCAGCCACACATGGCCGAACCCCGGGTCGATGAACTGCGGCAGGAAGGCGATGGTGAAGGTGACCATCTTCGGGTTGAGCAGGTTCGTCAGCAGACCCGACAGGAACGCCCGGCGGCCCGGCATGCCCCCGCCCCCGACCGGCACGTCCTCCACGGCGCCCATGCGATGGCGGATCATCTGGACGCCGAGGTAGATCAGGTAGGCGGCACCGACGACGCGCACCACCGTGAAGGCGACCGGCACGGCCGCGAACAGGGCGGCCAGCCCGGCGGCCGCCACCGCGACATGCACGGCCTCGCTCGTCGCGACCCCGGCCGTGGCCAGCAGGCCGGCGCGCGGCCCGCCCCGCATGCCGCATCCCAGGATGAACAGCATGTCCGGCCCCGGCGTGATCATCGCGATCATGGTGGTGACGGTGAACGCCACGAGAAGCTGCTGATCGATGGGCATGCGGCGATCGTCGCACGCCACCCCGTAACAGGCGGACCATTATTCACGCCGAGGGCACACCTCAACAGGTCGCCACCCCGCCCCCAGCGCGTCAACAGGCACGGCGAGCCGCCCCGCAAGCCATCGCCACCACGCAGAAGAGACCGCCTCCACCGCCCGCGCCGCCCCTGCCGCGAACACAACCCGACATGGGGGGATCATCAATCTCCCACCTCTGGATCACTGGAGGAAACACCAGTTGATGACTTCGGTTGTGTATGTTCCTCCATCGCCTTGGTGGGGTGGGCGGTGGTGTGCTTACAGGCATGCGACTGATGACGGGGCGGACGGTGGTGCCCGCGAGGGAAGCGCGGGCGGTGCAGGTGGCCGCCGGGCAGCGGGTGCGGGTGGTCGATCTGGAAGGCGGGCAGGTGGGCGACCTGTTCGCCTTCGCCGCCGGAGACAGCGGCGAGCACCTGAGCGCATCCCATACGCGCAGCGTGACGAGCCGCCTGTTCCCGCAGGTGGGAGAGGCGTTCGTGACCAACCGGCGGCGCCCGATCCTCAGCGTGGTGTCCGACACCTCTCCAGGCCGCCACGACATGCTGATCGCGGCGTGCGATCCGGCCCGCTATGAGGCGCTGGGCGCGCCGGGGCACCCTTCGTGCGCGCGGAATCTGGACCTGGCGCTGGCGGAGCTGGGCCTGTCCGTCGCCGCCACGCCGCAGCCGGTCAACGTGTTCATGCGGATCCCCGTGGAGGAGTCGGGACGTCTGCAGTGGCTGCCCGCGGCGAGCCGGCCGGGGGACGCGATCACCTTCGAGGCGGTCATGGACTGCCTGGTCGTGCTGTCGGCCTGCCCGCAGGACCTGGTCGATGTCAACGCCGGCGAGCCGTCGCCGCTGGCGATCGACGTGATGTGAATCCGGAAAGGAAGATGATCATGAGTGGTGTTGAGGGGCACCCGGCGCTGCGGCCGGGACGCATCGGCGCGTTGCAGCTGGCGAACCGGCTGGCGGTGGCGCCGATGACGCGGGTGTCGGCGGCTCCGGACGGTACGCCGACGCCGGAGATGGCCGAGTACTACGGGGCGTTCGCGCAGGGCGGCTTCGGGCTGGTCATCACGGAGGGGACGTACACCGATACCGCCTACAGCCAGGGCTACCTCAACCAGCCCGGCCTGGTCTCCGAGCGGCATGTGGCGGCCTGGCGCGAGGTCACCGCCCAGGTGCACGGCGCCGGGACGCCCATCGTCGCGCAGCTCATGCACGCCGGTGCGCTGTCGCAGGGGAATCCGTACCGGAGCCAGACCGCCGGGCCGTCCGCGGTGACACCGCTGGGCGAGAAGATGCCCGAGTACGGCGGGCACGGGCCCTGGCCCGCCCCCAATGAGATGAGCGAGACCGACATCAAGGAGGCCGTCGGCGGTTTCGCCGCCGCGGCGGCGAACGCGCGGGCCGCCGGATTCGACGGCGTGGAGGTCCACGCGGCCAACGGCTATCTGCTGGACCAGTTCCTGACCGACTACACCAACCGGCGCGAGGACGCCTACGGCGGCCCCGCGGCCAACCGGGTGCGGCTGACGGCGGAGGTCGTGGCGGCCATCCGCGCCGAAGTCGGGCCGGACTGGTGCGTCGGGGTGCGGCTGTCGCAGACCAAGGTGAACGACTTCCGGTACCACTGGCCGGGCGGCGCCCGCGACGCGGAGACGATCTTCACCGCGCTGGCCGACGCGGGCGCGACGTACCTGCACATCGCCAGCGAGGGCCGGGACTGGATCGAGACGGCGCGGCTGGACGGCGGCGTCACCATCACCGGTCTGGCCCGGCGGGTGAGCGGCCTGCCGGTGATCGCCAACGGCGGGATGCACCGACCGGAGCAGGCGGCCCGGGTGCTGGAGGACGGCCATGCCGACGTCCTGTCCCTGGCGCGGGGTGCGCTGGCCAATCCCGACCTGCCGCGCCGTCTGGCCGAAGGCCGGGCGCTGGAGGAGTTCGACCACGCGATGCTGCATCCGATGGCGACCCTGGACAACGCCCGCCGCTGGCGGCTGGCCGCACGCGCGACCGGGTGAGCGGGGTGTCGTGACCGCGGTCCGGCGGCCCCGCGTCCGTCGTGCGCGACGACGTGGCCTTCGCGGCCCGGCGTGGGGTCGCCGACGGCGGTCACAGCATGGCGGCGGCCTCCAGTGCCAGGAACAGGTCGACGCGGTCGGCGGTGCGGGTGACGTCGCGCCCCGTCAGCTCGGTGACCTTGGCCAGCCGGTTGCGCAGGGTGTTGACGTGGACGTGCAGGGCGGCCGCGGTGGCCGCCCACTGTCCGTCGTGGTCCAGGAAGGCGCGCAGCGTCGCCTCCAGTTCGCTTCCGCGCCGGGCGTCGTGCTCGCGGATCGGCGCGAGCACGCCGTCGGCGAGCGACCGCAGGGTGTCGGCGTCCTGCGCGCCCAGCAGCAGCCGGTAGGTGCCGAGTTCGGCGAACGACCGGACGGCGGGGCCGCTGCCACCGCGCCGCAGGGTCTGGCAGACCTCTCGGGCGCGCACGAGCGGTTCCCGCAGCCCCGTCGGGTCCATGGCGACTCCCCCGAGGCCCACGACCGGCCGCCGGCCCGCGAAGCGTCCGGCCACGCCGGCGGCGAGCCGTTCCGCCAAGGGCGCCGACTCGCCTTCGGGGCGCCGCCACGACAGCACGGCGACGACGTCCCGCGACCCGCCCGCGACGACCGCCGGGACGCCCTCGGCCGCGAAGAACTCGCCCACCACCTCGGCCAGCCCGGGCAGGGTGGCCTCGCCGTCGGCGAACGCCAGCGCCCACACCGCGAGGGGGTCGTCGGTGTTCACGCCGAACGCGCGGAGCCGTCCCGGGACCTCGGCGGCCCTGCTGCCGCCCGACAGCACCATCTCCAGCAGCTCGCCGGCGAAGCGCTGTTCGATGGCCTGCACCGCCTGCTGTTTGGCGACCTCCAGGCTGAGGAACCGGGCCGCCTGCTCCAGCGCGTCCTGTTCCGCCCGCGTCAGGTCCCCGGCCGGGCGCAGGCACACCAGGGCGGCGTCGACGTCTCCGACCGCGCCCACCAGGAACAGCGCCGCCCGTCCGGCGGCGCCGAGATCGGTTTCGAGCGGCGGCGGGCGGCGGGCCAGCGCGGCGGCCACCTGCTGAAGCTGTTCGGCGGTCAGCTCGGCCCCCGCCGCGGCCAGCGGCCGTCCCATCCGGTCCACCACCGCCAGCGGCAGCTCCAGGTCGCGCCGCAGCACCCGCAAGACGCCGGACGCGCCCGCACCCCGGGAGATCGCCGTTGCCAGCGCGTCCCCCCGGCGGACCATGCCGATCAGTGCGGTCTGGCGTTCCCGGGCGTACCTGGCGGTGACCGCCTCGGAGATCGCGGTGAACGGCACCTCCGGTGAGATCTCCAGCAGCGGCAGGTCGGCGTCCCGGCAGGCGGCGACCAGCTCCGGCGGGGTGGCGGGCGCCTCCGGCCGCCGGCCGAACACGATGCCGGCCCCTCGTGCGCGTTTGACGTTGGCGACGAACCCGGCGGCCGTGATGCGGCCGAGCCACAGTCCGTTGGTCAGCACCAGTTCCCTCGGCCGCAGGTAGCGGGAGGGGTCGGGCAGCTCGGTGCCGTGCACCCAGGCGATCGGCTCCTCCAGCGCGCCCTCCGGGCCGGGCACGAGCACCCGCAGCTCCAATGAGGCGTCACGCAGAAGCGAATCGATGGAGAACACGCTGTGAGATTATCCGTCCGAACGGAATCTAGGATGGAGGATCCTCCAGCACTGATCGCGTCGCGACCGCGGCGACGCATCCGCCGACGGGCGAGGGCGCGGTGAGGCGAGCCCGGCAGTGCGGAGCGTCAGGCGGCGGGGCGGCTCACAGGGTGGCGGTGCGCGCGAAGGTCGTCGAGCCGTTGGGCGGTCAGGTCGTAGCGCGCGGTCAGGGCGATGGAGGCGGCCGTCAGCACCACCGGCAGGAGGGTGCCGCCGAACAGGATGGCGTCGACGGCGCTGTCGGGCTGGGCCACCGGCTTGTCGGGGTCGGAAGAGATGAACCCGGCGGCGCCCAGCAGCCAGCCGAACACCATCGCGCCGAGTGCCATCGTGACGGTTTCGAGGGCGGTCCACAGTCCGGTGAACACCCCGGCGCGGTTTGCGCCGGACCGCAGTTCGTCGTAGACGAGGGTGTCGGCCAGCATGGAGAACTGCAGCAGTTGCAGGCCCGCGTATCCGACGCCGACCAGCATCGTGCTCAGGTGCGCGTACGCCGCGCCGAACGCCGGGGTCAGCGTCAGGCACGCGCCGCCCAGCAGGAACAGCCCGGCGGCGACGACCATGGCGCCGCGCTTGCCGTACCGGCGCGACACCGCCACCCAGCCGGGCATCACCAGCACCATCGGGCCGATGAGCGCCAGGAAGATCGTGGTGATCGCGCCGGTGTCGGCCAGGATGTAGGACGCGAAGTACGGCGCGCTCGCCAGCATGATCCCGGCGGCCAGCATCTGGGCGCAGCCGAGGCAGGCCAGCAGGACGAACGGCCGGTTCCCGCGCGCCGCGGCCAGCTGCCGCCGGAGGGTGGCGTGCGCCGCGGGGCGGTCCGGCCCGCATCGGACGATGCGGGGCGCCCGGGCCGTGCCGAAATACGCGCCGAGCAGCCCGGCGAGCATCACCGCGCCGATGACCAGGCCCATCAGCCGGTAGCCCGGGATCGTCGGGTCGCCGCCCCGCGAGTTCACCAGCAGCGGGGCCAGGCCGCCCGACAGCAGGATCGCCACGCCGAGGAAGGCCATCCGCCAGGTGAGCAGCACCGACTGCTCGTGGTAGTCGTCGGTCATCTCCGCCGGCATGGCCTTGTACGGGACCTCGAACAGCGCGTAGGCGGTGGCGGCGAGCACGAACCATCCGCCGACGTACAGGGCGGCGGGCACCCCGCGCAGCGAGGTCCCGGCGAACATCAGCGCGAACAGCGGGGGCAGCGTGAGGGCGCCCGCCAGCAGCCAGGGCCGCCGCGCGCCGTGCCGCGACACCGTGCGGTCGGACCACCGTCCCACCAGCGGGTTGATCAGCAGGTCCCATGCCTTGGGCACGAACACGGCGACCCCGGCGACTCCGGCGGGCACGTCGAGCACGTTGGTGAGGTAGTAGAGCAGGAGCAGGCCGGGGACGGTGCTGAACGTGCCCGTGCCGAAGGAGCCGATCCCATAGCCGATGCGCAGCGAACGCGGCAGCGGAGCCGAACGCATTGGCCCATTAGAACGTGTTCCACCGCACTGATCAATGCGCTCATCCGCGGCCGGTCACAGCCGACCCGCCACGATGACGCGGCCACCGCCCCCGGGTTCGACGGTTCTTTCGGCGCAGCAACACGGCCAGTTCCGGCCGGTCACGGCGTACCGCGTGTCGGCAGGCGACGGCATCGGCCGGTCGGGGCCCGTCGGCAGCGGCTCCCCTGCGCCAGCCTGGGGCGGCTCGGCGAGCGCCGGACCGCCACGGCAGTGTGGCCACGCCCGGGGTCGACGTCTCCCGCGGCGGCCGACGTGGGGGAGCCGCGTGCTCTGCTGGATCACGCCGCCGCGCGCAACGGGCGGCTAACGTCGTCTGCCATGGAGAGCGAGGGAGTACCGGGGGCGCTCGGCCGGGTGCTGGACGACATCGCCGACGAACGCGCCGCGCAGGACCGCCGATGGGGCGTGCAGGAGTTTCCCGACGGCACCGGGCCGCAGTACGCCGAGGCGGCCGACCGCGCCAAGCGCGACTGCGCGGAGGCGTGGACGCGGGGAGAGCTGACCTGGCGGCACGTGCTGACCGAGGAGTTCTACGAGGCGCTCGCCGAGTCCGATCCCGCCGCGCTCCGCGAGGAACTGATCCAGACGGCCGCCGTCGCGGTGAAGTGGGTGCAGTCCCTGGACCGCCGCCACGGCGCCGCGTCCCGCCCCGACGGCAGCGGCGGCGCACGCGCCGAGAAGCTGGTCCGCGACCGCATCCCCGGCATCATCCGGGCCGACGGCCGCGAACCGGACGTGCGCGTCGCCGCAGACCCGGAGTACGCGGCGATGCTGCGGGCGAAGTTGTACGAGGAGGCCGGCGAATACGTCGCGAGCGGAGACCCGGAGGAACTCGCCGACCTGCTGGAGGTCGTCCATGCGCTGGCGGCTCTGCACGGCCTCGACCCGGAGGAGCTCGAACGGCGGCGCGCGGCCAAAGCGGCCGAACGCGGCGGGTTCGCCGACCGCATCGTTCTGCGGCTGCCGCCCGCCAGTCGGCAGCGATGATGCCGCCGCCACCGCTCCGGGCGCCCCTCCCACCCCCGTCTCATAGGCGACCTTGACCAACTGGGCCCGGTCGCACGCGTGCGGCGCGGTCGGGCTCGCGGGCCGCAACGGTCTGCGGTCGCCTTCCGTCGCGCAGCGATGATGCGCAACCACCGGTCCGGGTGTCCCGGGACAGCGCACGCCGCTGCTTCAGGAGCGGGGGCGGACGACGCCCGTCTCGTAGGCGACGATGACGAGCTGGGCGCGGTCGCGCGCGTGCAGTTTGGCCAGCAGGTGCCCGATGTGGGTCTTGACGGTGGCCAGGCTGACCCGCAGGTGGTCGGCGATCTCGGTATTGGACAGGCCGCGCGCGACCAGTTCCAGCACCTCCAGCTCGCGCGGGGTCACCCCGTCCAGCTCGCGGGCCACCGGGCGGGACGGCTCGGGGCGGCGGACGAACTCGGCGATCAGCCGCCGGGTGACGGCCGGGGCGAGCAGCGCCTCCCCCGCCGCGACGACGCGGACGGCCGCCAGCAGGTCGGCGGGCGGGGTGTCCTTGAGCAGGAAGCCGCTGGCGCCCGCGCGCAGCGCCGCGTAGACGTAGGCGTCCAGGTCGAACGTGGTGAGGATGAGCACCCGCACGTCCGAGGCGGCGCAGATGCGGCGGGTGGCCTCGATGCCGTCCATCTCGGGCATCCGCACGTCCATCAGCACCACGTCGGGCCGTTCGCGGGCCGCCAGCTCGACGGCCTCGGCGCCCGTCCCGGCCTCGCCGACGGCGACCATGCCGGGCGCGGTGTCGACCAGCAGGCGGAAGCTGCCGCGCACCAGCGCCTGGTCGTCGGCGACCAGCACCCGGATGTCGGTCATCGGCTCCCCACGTCGTCGTACGGCAGGCGGGCCCGCACCGTGAAACCGCCCTCGGGGCGGGGCCCGGCGGTGAAGTCACCGCCGTACATCATGGCGCGTTCCCGCATGCCGATCAGTCCGTGCCCGGCGCCGGGCGCGGGGTCGCGGGGCAGTGTGCGCGTGCCGGGCCCGTCGTCGGTGACCTCGATGCGCACCTGGCGCCCGTCGGCCTCGACCAGGACGCGGCAGTGCGCCGGGGCGGCGTGCTTGACCACGTTCGTCAGCGCCTCCTGGACGATCCGGTACGCCGACAGCGCGACGCCCTCGGGCAGCTCCCCCACCTTCAGTTCCAGGTCGACGCGCACGCCCGCCAGCGCCGCCCGTTCCACCAGTCCCGCCAGCCCGGCCAGGCCCGGAGCGGGCGCGAGCTCGGCGTCGGCCGGGCCGCCGGTGCGCAGCACCCCGAGCAGCTGGCGCATCTCCGCGAGGGCGCCGCGGCTGGCGGACTCGATGACGCGCAGCGCGTCGCGGGCCTCCTCGGGCCGCTCCGCGGCGACGTGGTTGGCCACCCCCGCCTTGACGGCGATCAGGCTCATGCTGTGGGCGACGACGTCGTGCAGCTCGCGCGCGATCCGCAGCCGCTCCTCGGCGACCGCCTGTTCGGCCAGCCGCGCCGCCGACTGCTCGGCCTGCGCGCGCCGCTCCCGCACCGCCCGCCCCAGCGTCCACGCCCCGCCGAGGACGGCCAGGGCGAGCATGGCGTCGCGGAGGCGTTCGGCGTGCCAGTCGCGCGGCCCGATGAGGGCGAAGACGAGCAGCGTCAGGCCGCTGAACGCGCCGATCGCGGCGGTGGGGATCCAGCGGCGCCGCGGCTGGACGAGCGCGGCCGCGTACAGCGCGTACGCGGCGGCGGCGAACGACAGGGTCGGCAGACCGGCGAGCAGCGCGACGACCGTCAGGGCCAGGACCAGCGCGAACACCGCGACGGGCCAGAGGCGGCGGACGGCGAGCGGCAGTCCCGTGCCGGCGATGACGAGCGATTCGGCCGGGCCGGGCGGCACGGCCTCGCCAGGGGCGCCGGCACTGGCCGTCCCCAGCAGGATCAGCGTGTACGCGACGGCGAACGCGGCGTCCAACGCGATGAGCTGACGGCGGTCCAGCCGTCTGGTCAGCAGGGCACGCAACTCCGATTCCGCCACGTGCCGACCGTAACGGCGCCGACGCCCGATCGCCTCCGGCCACGGCATGTCATCCCTGGGGAGGACAAGCGCGCGCGGGGCCGAGCGCCCTCACCCTCTGGGCGCAGGCGTGTTTTCGGCTCGTGCTCCGATGTCTGACCGTGCCGTGATACGCGACCGTTGGCGGCATGATCGAAGTACGTGAGCTGACGAAACGCTACGGCCCGACCACGGCCGTGGACGGGCTGTCGTTCCAGGTCTTTCGTGGCACCGTGACGGGGTTCCTGGGGCCGAACGGCGCGGGCAAGTCCACGACCATGCGCGTGCTGCTCGGCCTGGCGGCGCCCACCTCAGGCGCGGCTCTGGTCAACGGCAGACGCTACGCCGAGCTGCGCCGTCCCCTGTGCGAGGTGGGGTCGCTGCTGGACGCGACGGCCGTGCACGGCGGCCGCACCGCCTACGACCACCTGCGCTGGCTGGCGCGCAGCAACGGCATCGGCGTGCGCCGTGTGGCGGAGCTGCTGGAACAGGTCGGCCTGGCGGGGGTGGCGCGCAAGCGCGTCGGCGGCTTCTCCCTGGGCATGAAGCAGCGGCTGGGCATCGCGGCGGCACTGCTGGGCGACCCCGGCGTACTGGTGCTGGACGAGCCCGTCAACGGCCTGGATCCGGACGGCGTGCGCTGGATCCGCCGGCTGCTGCGCGCGCTCGCCGGCGAAGGGCGGGCCGTGCTGGTCTCCAGCCATCTCATGAGCGAGATGGAGATGACCGCCGACCGCCTCGTCATCGTCGACCGGGGGCGCCTCATCGCCGACACCTCCGTCGAGGAGCTGGCCGCGCGGTTCCAGCGCGGCGTCCTCGTCCGGTCGCCGCGGCAGGGCGAGCTCGTGGGCGCGCTGACGGCGGCGGGCGCGAGCGTGGACACGCTGCCCGACGGCGGGCTGTCGGTGAGCGGACTGGACGTCGCCCGCATCGGCGAGCTGGCCGCCGCCCAGGGGATCCCGCTGCACGAGGTGAGGCCGCTCGGCGCCTCCCTGGAGGAGGCGTACCTGCGACTGACCGGCGGGGACGCGGCCGAGGGGGCGCGGCAGTGAGCGGGGCGCTCGCCGCCGAGTGGATCAAGCTGCGGTCCGTCCGCTCCACGTACTACCTGCTCGCCGTGGTCGCGGCGACGCCGCTGGTGGCGGCGCTGGTGGCGTGGAACGGCACGCACGTGTGGGACGCCGGGACCGCGCAGCAGCGCGCGGTCTTGGAGCAGGCCCAGCCGCTGGAGGCGGTGTTCCTGCCGTACGTGCAGCTGTGCGCGGCGGTGCTCGGCGCCATGGCGATCACCTCGGAGTACGCGACGGGGATGATTTGCAGCAGCCTGACGGCCGTGCCGTCGCGGCGCACCGCGCTGGCGGCCAAGGCGGCGGCCGTGGCCGGGCCGGTGCTCGCCGCCGGGCTCGCCGAGGTGTCCGCCACGCACGGCATCGCGCGGCTGGTCGTCGGCGACCGTCCGATGTTCGACTACGACGCGCCGTTTTTGGACTCGGTGCCGCTGCTGCTGTCGCTGGGGCTGTCGGTGGGGGCCATGGCGCTGGTGGGCCTGGGCGTGGGCGCGGCGCTGCGTTCCACGGCCGGCGCCATCGTCACCGTGTGCGGGTTGCTGTTCATGTTGCCCATCGTGGTGGCGTTCCTGCCGTCCCCCTGGGACGGGCGTCTGGCCGGTGTGCTGCTGCCCTACCTCGCCATGCAGCTGGCAGGGGCGGCCGAGGACCCGCTGCTGCCGCCCATGGGGGCCTTCGCGGTCATGGCCGCGTACGTGGTGGCCGCCCTGGGAGCCGGTGCCGTACTGCTTGTGAGGAGGGACGCATGACGAACACGGCCTCCGGAGTCACCGTAGGGAGCGTCCTCGCGGCCGAGTGGCTCAAACTCCGCACGCTGAGATCCACGTTCTGGACGCTTGCGGCGGCGGTCGCGTTCGTCGGGCTTGCCGCCCTGCTCGCCTGGTACTCCGCCCACGTCTGGGACGGCCTCCCCCCGCAGCGGCGGGAGCGGTTCGCGCTGTCCCCGCTGGAGGACGTGACGTCGTGGGCGGTGTCGCTGTGCATGGCCGTCCTGGGCGTGCTGGCCGCCACGTCCGAGCACCGCACCGGCACGATCCGCGCGACGTACATCGCGGTGCCGCGGCGCGGGACGGTGCTGGCGGCCAAGGCCGCCGCGGTGGGCGCGGTGGCGCTGGCCGCCGGACAGGTCACGGTGTTCGGCTCGTTCCTGGCGTCCGCGGCGATCATCGGGGACCGGCCGATCACCGGCCAGCATCTCGTGCTCGCCGACCAGGCGGCGCATCTGCTCGCCGCCGGCCTGTCGGTCGCGGTGTTCGCCCTGCTGGGACTGGCGCTCGGCGTCCTGCTGCGCTCGACGGCCGGCGCGATCGTGGTCGTCGTGCTGCTGTGGCACGTCGTGCCGCTGCTGGTGGCCAACCTGCCCGCGCCCTGGGACCGGCGGATCGGCTCGTTCATGCTCGCCGGCCTGCCCGGCCAGGTGGCCGAGGGGGCCGGCGCGCCGTCGGTCTACGGGGATCTGCTGGCTCCGCCGGCGGCGCTGGCGGTGCTGCTGGCCTACGCGGCGGTGCCGCTGGCCGCCGCCGCGGTCGCGGTCGGCCGCCGCGACGCCTAACCCGCGCGCAGTTGGGCCGTCCGGACGGACAGGCGCCTGCGCAGCAGGTCGATCGCCTCGGCGAGGGCGGGGGCGGCGGCCTGGGCGCGCAGGCGCCCGCCGTCGGTCTCCACGATGGCCTGGGCGAGCGCGGGCCGCGGCAGGGACGGGTCGTCGACCAGGCTCAGGGTGACGCGCACGGACCGGACCCGCTCGTGCGTCCCGGCCAGCGCCTCGCGGACCGCGTCCCTGGCGGCGGCCCGTTCCGCCTCCCCCACCTTTCCCGAGGTCAGGAATGCGGGTTCCGGCAGCTCGTGAGGTGTCGCGTTCATGATCTCTCCCACTGTGCGGCGGTCTGCGCCGAATGGTCGGATCGCCTTCAACAACAAGGACTTGGCGGCCTTTCCCGGAGTTCACCAGGTGAGCCGAGAGCTTCATCACGAGAGCCGCGTCACGAGACCGCCGTCACGAGACCGCCGTCACAGGGGTCCTGCCGCCCGTGCGGCGCCCCGGGGAACCGCCGCCGCCGGGCCGCCGCGCGGCGGGCGGGGCCGTGCCGGTGGGGCCTGATCCGGGCTGCAGAAAAGATGAGATATGGAAATGAAGGTTTTCGGGCCCAACGGCGGGTAAAGCGGCGTACAGTTGGGGTCGACGCTTCACATCGGCACTCCGGTGACGGCCGAGCGGCCCCGGGCGCGCGCGTGCTTCCATGCCGTCACGGCGGCGCAGCCGCGCCGCGTGTTTTCGTGTGCACCCCACAAAGCCCACTCGATCCTCTAGCATGGGGCGCGTATCTCCCGCCCGAGAGCGGGCCCGTCGACTGGCTGGTGACCCCTTGCCCCAGGAAGCAGCTGCCCCCACTCCTCCTCCGGCCGAGGGTGACTCACCCACCGGCCGGCTGATCGACTACCCGCGCCGCGGCGGTCCGACCGTGCTGCGCATCCTGCTCGGCGCGCAGCTGCGCCGGCTCCGGGAGGCCCGCGGCATCTCCACCGAAGAGGCCGGGTACGCGATCCGCGGCTCCCACTCCAAGATCAGCCGCATGGAGCTGGGCCGGGTCGGCTTCAAGGAGCGCGACGTCGCCGACCTGCTCACCCTCTACGGCGTGACCGACCCCGAGGAGCGCGCGCCGCTGCTGGAGCTGGCGCGCGAGGCCAACACGCCGGGCTGGTGGCACCGCTACGGCGACGTGCTGCCCAACTGGTTCGAGCCCTACCTGGGGCTGGAGGAGGCGGCCTCGCTGATCCGCGCCTACGAGGTGCAGTTCGTGCCGGGGCTGCTGCAGTCGGAGGAGTACGCCCGCTCGGTGGTGCTGCTCGGCCACTCCGACGCCGCCGAGGAGGAGGTCGAGCGCCGCGTCCAGGTGCGGCTCACGCGCCAGCAGCGGTTCACCGAGCCGGGCGCGCCCACGCTGTGGGCGGTGCTGGACGAATCGGTGCTGCGCCGCCGCATCGGCAGCCGCGAGGTGATGCGCGGCCAGATCGAGCACCTCATCGAGATGTGCGAGCTGCCGAACGTCACCCTGCAGATCGTCCCGTTCGGCGCGGGCGGGCACACCGCGGTGGGCGGCCCGTTCACGATCCTGCGGTTCGCCGAGCCCGGCCTGTCGGACGTGGTGTTCATCGAGCAGCTCACCAGCGCCCTCTACCTGGACAAGCCGACCGACGTCGACACCTACATGCGCACGATGAACAACCTGTGCGTGACGGCCCACCGCCCCGACGAGACGGCGACGTTCCTCACCAAGGTCCTGCGCGAGACCTGACCGCGTGAGCCCCGGCCGCGGTAGGACCCGGCCGCGTCGAGGCCCGGCGTCCCGGGGCGCCCGGAACCGCCAGGCCCTCGACGGGCCGGGGCGGCAGCCCCGCGTCAGGAGATCTCGTTCAGCACGGCCAGCTCGCGCCACTCGCGGGTCGGCAGGCCCTGCCGCGCGGTGATGACCTGGACGGCGACATGGTCGGCGCCCGCGGCGAAGTGCTCGTCGACCCGCCGCACCGCCGCGTCGACGCCGCCCAGCGCGAACGTCGCGTCCAGCAGCCGGTCGCTGCCGCCGTCGGCGAAGTCCTCCTCGGCGAACCCCAGCCGCAGCAGGTTGCCGGTGTAGTTGGGCAGCCGCAGGTACCGCTCCAGGTGGGCGCGGGCGGCGGCGCGGGCGCGGGACGGGTCGTCCTCCAGCACCACCTTGACCTCGGGCGCCAGCACGGGGCCGGGGCCCAAGATCTCCCGCGCGCTGCGGGTGTGCTCCACCGTGACCAGGTACGGGTGGGCGCCCGCCGCGCGGTCGCGGGACGCGGCCAGCATCCGCGGGCCGAGCGCCGCCAGCACCCGCTGGGCGGCGGGCGATCCGGCGGCGTCCAACCGGTCCAGGTAGTCGATCATCTTGGTGTAGGGCCGCTGGTACCTGTCCCCGATCGTGGGCCCGTGGCTGGCGCCCAGGCCCAGCACGAACCGGCCCGGGTGGTCCTTGGCGAGCAGGGTCTGCTCCTCGGCCACCCGCTCGGGCTCGTACTCCCAGATGTTGAGGATGCCCGTGGCCACCACCAGGCGGGACGTGGCCTCCAGCAGCGGCCTGGCGTGGTGGACCCCGGGGTTGCCGCCCAGCCAGACGGCGCCGTACCCGAGTTCCTCCAGTTCGGCCGCGGCCTCCGCGATCCGCGGACGCGCCGCGGGCTCGTCCGACCGCAGTTCGATGCTCCAGATGCCCACCCGGCCGAGTTCCATGGCCACCTCCATGCCGTCACGGCGTCGCTTGATCGGTACCGGCCACGACAGCCGCGGCGGCACCGGCCGCATTCCGCGCCGCGCGTCCCGGCGCCGTCAGCCCCGCGGTCCGTCCGGCTCCGCCTCGGCGATCACCTTCTCGTTCCTGCTGCGGCTCCTACCCCGGAACTCGGCGATGACGACCCCGTCGCCCACCCGGCGCACGGTGACGTCGTAGACGCCGTTGCGGCCGTAGCGGACGCGTTCGACCGCCTCCGCCTCCAGCACGTCGCCGGCGCGGGCGGGCGCCACGAAGGTCACGTCGGCGGCGGCCGCGACGGTGACGGCATCGTGGGTGTTGCAGGCGTAGGCGAACGCCGTGTCGGCGAGCAGGAACACGTAGCCGCCGTGGGCGATGCCGAACCCGTTGACCATCACGCCGGTGACGGTCATCCGCACCCGCGCCCGCCCCGGCGCGACCTCGGTGATCTCCATGCCGAGGTGCCGTGTCGCCTCGTCCCGCTCGTACATCGCCTTGGCGCATCGCCGCGCCGTGTCCGCCGCATCGCTCATCCGCCCAGCGTATTGTTCCGCACCGGCCGGGTAAGGATCTTCGATGATCCACCGTCGACCGAGAGGAGACCCATGCTGTTCGGCAAGGAGCACGTCAAGCGGTACCAGGAGACCGACGGGGCCGAGGGGCACGACTGGCAGGGCACGGTCACCCTGCTGCTCACCACCAAGGGGCGCCGTACGGGCCGCGAGCACACGACGCCGCTCATCTACCAGAAGGCCGGGGACGACTACGTCGTCGTCGCGTCCAAGGGCGGCGCGCCCGAGCATCCGCAGTGGTACCTGAACCTGCAGGCCGACCCCGAGGTGAAGGTGCAGGTCAAGGGCGACAGGTTCACCGCGCGGGCGCGGACCGCCACCGCCGAGGAGAAGCCGGGGCTGTGGCGGACGATGGTGGCCGCCTGGCCCGACTACGAGGAGTACCAGCGCAAGACCGACCGCGACATCCCCGTGGTCGTCCTGGAACGCCGCTGAGACGGCAGCGGGCGGCGCCGGGCGCGCCGCGGCCGCCTGTTCCGCTTCCGCCGCACCGGGCGGACGTGTAGCGTCGGCACGTGAACATCCGTTCGAGGGCCACCGAGGTGCTGGGGTGCCGACGTCACAGAGCGCTTGCGACACCGAGCTTCCACCGCGGCTGCTGAAGCGATGGCCGATCGGCGCGCCCGCCGGGGCGCCGACACCGGTGGCCGAGCGGCCCGGCCGGAGGCGCTGGCGGGTGGACACCGCCGACGGGGCCTACCTGCTCACCGGGTACACCGGCGCCGACCGGCGCGCGCTGCTGTTCCAGCACGCGGTCACAACGGGGCTGGACGCGGCGGGGCTGCCCGTCCTTGCGCCGGTGCCCGCGCGCGGCGGCCGCACGCTCGTCACCTCGGCCGGAACCGCGTACGCGCTGCATCCGTGGGTGGCGGGGCGGCGGCGCGGCGGGCTGGAGCTGACGTTCGTCCAGTGCGAACGGCTGGGCGAGCTGCTGGGCGCCCTGCACGCCGAGCTCGACCGGCTCACCGCGCCGGTGCAGCAGAGCATGCTGGTCCCCACGCCGCGCGCCGCCGACGCGATCGCCGCGGTCGACCGGATGCTGGACGCGCTGCCCGGCGACGGCACCGACTTCGACGCGCTCACCGCCCGCCGGCTGCGCGAGCGCCGCGAGCTGCTCACCGAGTTCGCCGACCACCAGCCGCCCGAGATCGAGGTGTGCACGGTGGGGCACCTGCACGGGGCGTTCCACGCCGGGAACCTGCGCTACGGCGGGTCGGGCAACGTGACGGCCGTGCTGGGCTGGGACGCGCTGACCACCGGGCCGGTCGCCGGCGAGGTGGTGCGCGCCGCCGCGTCCCTGTTCGCCCACGACGACGAGCCCGGCCTCGACCTGGACCGGGTGCGCGCGTTCGTCCGCGGCCACCGCGCCGCGTTCCCCCTGGACGCCGGGCAGATCCAGTCGGCGGTGCACCGGGTGTGGTGGGAGCGCCTGTGCGACGTGGCGCCGCTGCGGCAGCGCTACCTGGGCGACGACCGTCCCGGCGACCGCTCCCCCGCGGGTCCGGCCGGGCTGGTCACCTGGTGGTCGGCGCATCTGGACCGCACCCTCGAGCTGTTCGCCGCCCCCTACACCGACGTCTCCGACGAGGCCCCCGCCTACGGGTGATCCGCACATCCGCCCTAACTTGACTGATCGTTACAGAAAACCCTAGGGTCGGCGGCATGGGACGCACCCGCGAGTTCGACGTGGACGCGGCCGTCGCCGACGCGATGGACCTGTTCTGGCGGCGCGGCTACGCGGCGACCTCCATCCAGGACCTGGTGGCGGCCACCGGCGTCGGCCGGGGGTCGCTGTACGCGGCGTTCGGCAGCAAGGACGGGCTGTACGAGGCGGCGCTGCGGCGCTACGCCGAGGAGTCGCTGGGGTGCATGCGGCAGCGGCTGGAGCGCGCCGCGCCGGTCCGCACGGTGCTGCGCGACCTGCTGCTGGAGCTGGTGGACGAGACGGTCGCCGACCCGGAGCGGCGCGGCTGCCTGATGACCAACACCGCCGTGGAGCGCTTGCCGGGCGACCCGCTGGCCGGGCGCGTCGTCGGCCGCGCGCTGGACCTGCTGGCCGAGCTGGTGGAGGCGGCGCTGCGGCGCGGCCGCGAGCGCGGCGAGCTGCCGGCGGACGCCGACGTGACGGCGCTGGCCGACTTCGTGGTCACCACCGTCCAGGGCCTGCGGGTGCAGGGCAAGGCCGGCGCCGACCGGCGGCGCCTGGTCGCCGTGGTCGACACCGCCCTGCGCGCCCTGCCGGCCGCCCCGCCGCAGTGATTTGAACGATCGGTCAAGAATAATCCGGAGAGTGTGTCATGCCTTCTGTCGCCGTGCTGGGCACCGGGATCATGGGAGCGCCGATGGCCCGCAACCTGGCGAGGGCGGGTCTTGAGGTGCGGGTGTGGAACCGCACCCGCTCGCGCGCCGAACCGCTGGCCGAGGACGGCGCGGCCGTCGCCGACTCCCCCGCGCAGGCGGTCGACGGCGCCGACGTCGTCATCACCATGCTCAGCGACGGGGAGGCGGTGCGCGCGGCCATGGCGCAGGCCGCGTCCGCGCTGCGGCCCGGCCAGGTGTGGGCGCAGATGAGCACCGTCGGGGTGAACGCGCTGCGGCCGCTGGCCGACCTGGCCGCCGAGCACGGCGTCACGTTCGTCGACGCGCCGGTGCAGGGCACCAAGCAGCCCGCCGAGCAGGGCAAGCTGATCATCCTGGCGGCCGGCCCGCAGGAGGCGCGCGCGACGCTGGAACCGGTGTTCGGCGCGGTGGGCCAGAAGACGCTGTGGCTGGCCGAGGACGGCGCGGCCGGTGCGGGCACCCGGCTGAAGATGGCGACCGTCAGCTACGCCATCTCGCTGACGGCGGTGCTGGGCGAGGTGCTCGCCCTGGTCAAGGCGCTCGACCTGGACCCGGCGCTGTTCGGCGAGGTCGTCACGGGCGGCCCTCTGGACAGCCTCTACCTGCAGGCCAAGATGAAGTCCATCCTGGCGGGCGACTTCGCGCCCAGCTTCACCGTGGCCAACGCCGAGAAGGACACCCGTCTGATCAGCGAGGCCGCCGCCGCGGCGGGCGTCCGGGTGGACATGAACGAGGCCGCCGGGGAGCGGTTCCGCCGCGCCAAGGCCAACGGCCACGCCGACGACGACATGGTCGGCGCCTACTTCGCCAGCTACCCGGCCTGAGCGGCCGGGAGCGCGCTCGGTCCGGGCGGCACGCGCGCGCCGGGGCGGCGGAAAGGTCCGAGCCCTTCACGGTGATCGTTATCGTGAGGGCTCTGCGAGCCCACGACCGCCGCGCCCGGCCCGCGCGGCCCGCCCCCCCAGGAGGACCCGTGGCCCTTCCGGCGACCCCGGACCCGGTGCAGGACTACTGGAACCACAACACGCACTACCACGACGTGGTGCTGAGCGCGGTGCCGCGCGGCTGCCGCGCGGCCCTCGACGTGGGGTGCGGCGACGGCCTGCTGGTGCGGCGGCTGGCGCCGCGCGCCGAGCACGTCACCGGCGTCGACGCGTCCGCCGAGATGGTCGCCAGGGCGCGGGAGCTGAGCGCGGGCCTGGACAACGTCGAGTTCGTCGAGGCCGACTTCCTGGACTACGACGTGCCGCGCGAGCGCTTCGACTTCGTCTGCAGCGTGGCGGCGATCCACCACATGGACTTCACCGCGGCCCTGACCGCCATGCGCGACGCGCTGCGCCCCGGGGGGAGCCTGGTGGTCGTCAGCCTGGCCAACAACGGCGGGGCGGCGGACCTGCTGTACGACGTCGTGGCCGTGCCGACGCACTACTTCCACCGGTGGCGCAACCGGCACCGCCTCGGGAACCCGGACGCCCCGGTCGCCGACCCCGACATGACGTGGGGCCAGGTGCGGGAGGAGGCGCTGCGGGTGCTGCCGGGCGCGCGGTTCCGCAGGCACGCGCTGTGGCGGTACTCGATCACCTGGCGCAGGCCCCGCTGACGGCTCCCCCGCCGCCACGCCCGACACTCAGATCACTGGAAAACACTGGAACTGTCGGGAAGCTGCGTTAGTCTCAGCCGCATGCCGACGTCACCCGACGCGCTCACCCCCGACGCGCTGGAGGTTCTCATCGCCGAACTGCGCGCCGCGGCCCGGCGCGCCATGGCGGCCGGCGACCGCGTGCGGGCCCGCGCGCTGCGCGCCGAGCTGCGCGGCGCGGAACGCGCCTGGGACGAGGCGGTGCTCGGCGACGGCGGCGTCCCCGCCGACGAGCGCCCGCGGACGGGCGGCGGCGCCGAGCGCGGGCTGCTGCCGGTGCGCGACCAGGTCCACCAGGCCCTCACGCTGCTCGGGGTGCCCGCCGCGCCCAAGCTGATCGGGTCGGTGTACGCGGCGTTCTTCCCCGGCGAGATCCCGGGCGCGCGGCTGACCAGCCTGCGCCGCGACGAGGAGCGCTCCTTCCGCGCCGCCCCGTACGCCCGGCCGTACTACCTGTGCGCCGGGCTCACCGCCGACCTGCTCGCCGCGGCGCGCGGCCTGGTGACGGTGAGCACCTGGCCGCTGGAGCAGCGGATCGTCGGGCCGCTCAGCCCGCGCACCGACTTCCTCACCGCCGCGATGCGCGTCGCCGAGCACGCCGGGCGCGGCGACGCGGCGTCCTCGCCGCAGGTGCGGCGGCTGCTGTGGCGGTTCGCCACCAACATCCCCGGCGCGACCGACGCGCCGGCGACGGGGGTGGTCGGCGCCGTCGACCCGGCGGTGCTGGCCGAGGCGGCACGGGCCGAGCTCGACATCCACGAGGCGGCCGACCGCGACCAGCGCAGCGAGGCCGCCGAACGCGCCCGCGCCCAGCTCGACGAGGCCGAGCTGCTGTTCGGCACCCGCCTGCGGGCGATGCGCACCGCCGCGTCCGCCGCCGGCGGCGTCCCGCCGGCCGCCCC